>NZ_JBVVPA010000008.1:0-259594 GCF_055807555.1 Bradyrhizobium sp. Ken64
TTTTCCTGCGTGTGCTTTTCGCGCAGCGGACCGCGGGTGCGAGGTCAGCACCCGGCCTTCCCTGCGCCCTCTTGGATCAAGAGGGTGGAATGACGAAGCAAAACTCGGGCGATTTGCGCCGCGAGGATGCGAAGCTGTGTCTGCATTCAAGATGCGAGCTGGAAAAGTGGCGCTGCCGCCTCATACTCATTGCGAGCGCAGCGAAGCAATCCAGTCTGCCGCCGCGGAGGGATTCTAGATTGCTTCCGCCTTCGCTAAAGCTTCGGCGGACAAGTCGCTGCGCTCGCAATGACGATGTGGAGAGAACGTGCCTCACGCTCCGCTCTCGTGCCCCGGACGCAGCGCAGCGTCCCTTCGACGGTGCGCTGCAGAGCCGGGGCCCATCTCGCTGCAGTTTACTGTGTCGTCCTGGGTCCCGGCTCTGCGCAGCAGCGCAAGAGCGCTGCAGCGCGTCCGGGACACGAGAGCTTCGCTGCCCCCGCGATGAGGAGGCGAAAACACCGACTCACCTCAGTTCGCGCGGTCGCGAGTCGAATGGGCGCGCACGGTGCCTGCCACAAAATCTGAAGTTGCAAATGTCCACGCCCGCGATGGTATTTTGGTAGGGAAAATTCGTGTCCTCCGGGCCACGATTGTGCCGCCCATGCAACACTCATCACGGATTTATCCATCATCGCTGTCCGTTCGCATCAACGCCGCTTTTTGGCCACACCCGAACATGAATAAATTCACTCGAATGTTTTAGCGGCAGCGGTGGTCCTGAAGGCGACGGAAATCCCCAAGGTCGATTCAAAAGGTCGATTCAAATCTTGGCTCTGATTTTTCGGGTCTGAAAGGGTTGGCCGGGGAAACTGGTTTGCGATGGACGCGAAGAGCAACATCAAGCAGAGGCTGCCGAGCCGTCACGTGACGGAAGGCCCTGCGCGCGCGCCTCATCGGTCCTACCTCTACGCCATGGGTCTGACCACCGACCAGATCCACCAGCCCTTCGTCGGCGTCGCCTCGTGCTGGAACGAGGCCGCGCCCTGCAACATCTCCCTGATGCGCCAGGCGCAGGCGGTGAAGAAGGGCGTCGCATCCGCCGGCGGCACGCCGCGCGAATTCTGCACCATCACAGTGACCGACGGCATCGCCATGGGCCATGACGGCATGCGCTCCTCGCTGCCGTCGCGCGAATGCATTGCCGATTCCGTCGAGTTGACGATCCGCGGTCACGCCTATGATGCCCTCGTTGGCCTGGCCGGCTGCGACAAGTCGCTGCCGGGCATGATGATGGCGATGGTCCGCCTCAACGTGCCCTCGATCTTCATCTATGGCGGTTCGATCCTGCCCGGCAATTTCCGGGGCCAGCAGGTGACCGTGCAAGACATGTTCGAAGCCGTCGGCAAGCACTCCGTCGGCGCGATGTCCGACGAGGACCTCGACGAGATCGAGCGCGTGGCGTGCCCCTCGGCGGGTGCCTGCGGCGCGCAGTTCACCGCCAACACGATGGCGACCGTCTCCGAGGCGATCGGGCTGGCGCTGCCGTACTCGGCTGGTGCTCCGGCCCCCTATGAAATTCGTGACGCCTTCTGCATGACCGCGGGCGAGCAGGTCATGGAGCTGATCGCCCAAAACATCCGGCCGCGCGACATCGTCACCCGCAAGGCGCTGGAGAATGCCGCCGCGGTGGTCGCCGCGTCCGGTGGCTCGACCAATGCTGCACTGCACCTACCGGCAATCGCGCACGAGGCCGGCATCAAGTTCGACCTGTTCGACGTCGCCGAAATCTTCAAAAAGACACCGTACGTCGCGGATTTGAAGCCGGGCGGCCGTTATGTCGCCAAAGACATGTTTGAAGTAGGTGGCATACCGCTTCTGATGAAGACGCTGCTCGACAACGGATTTCTCCACGGTGACTGCATGACCGTCACCGGTCGAACGATCGCCGAAAACCTCAAAAGCGTGAAGTGGAATCCGCACCAGGACGTGGTGCACCCGGCAGACAAACCCATCACCGTCACCGGCGGTGTGGTCGGTCTGAAGGGCAATCTGGCGCCAGAAGGTGCGATCGTGAAAGTCGCGGGAATGTCCAACCTCAGGTTCACCGGTCCGGCCAGGTGCTTCGACCGTGAGGAGGATGCTTTCGAGGCCGTCCAGAAGCGCACCTACCGCGAAGGCGAAGTCATCGTGATCCGCTACGAGGGGCCCAAGGGCGGTCCCGGCATGCGGGAAATGCTCCAGACCACCGCGGCGCTGACCGGCCAGGGCATGGGCGGCAAGATCGCGCTCATCACCGATGGCCGCTTCTCCGGCGCCACCCGGGGCTTCTGCATCGGCCATGTCGGGCCGGAAGCCGCCATCGGCGGCCCGATCGGGCTGCTCGAGGACGGCGATATCATCGAGATCGACGCGGTCGCCGGTACCCTTAACGTAAAATTGAGCGACCAGGAGCTTGCCCAACGCAAGACCAAATGGACCGCTCGCGCGACTAACCACACGACGGGCGCGCTCTGGAAATATGCTCAGCAGGTTGGACCAGCGGTCGGTGGGGCAGTGACCCATCCGGGCGGCGCGCACGAGAAACAGTGCTATGCGGACATCTAGGCGTACCATCGTTGCGTTTGTGTTGGGGGCTACCGCGCTGGCCGCGCCGGCGCTCGCCTTTGACGGCGCACCCGTCAGCCAGAAGGATGCGACCATCCCGGTGGTCACGACCTTGCCGGGCGCAGCAGGCAAGGTGCGCAATGTACCGCCAGTCGTGCCCCAGGAAACCTCGCTCAGCGCCCTGCAATATGCCGCGGAGGGTGGCCACCCCATCGCGCAGTGGAAGCTCGGCCGCATGTACGCCAATGGCGACGGCGTCGCCCAGGACGATGTGCGTGCGTTCGAGTATTTCACCCGCATCGCCAACGCGCACGCCGAGGACAGCCCGTCGGCGCCGCAGGCGCAGATCGTCGCCAACGCCTTTGTGGCGCTCGGCCGCTATTATCTCAGTGGCATCCCGAATTCGAAGGTCAAGCCGGACCAGGAGCGGGCGCGGGAGATGTTCTCGTATGCCGCGTCCTATTTCGGCAACGCGGATGCGCAATACGATCTCGCCCGCCTGTACCTGAAGACGCCGGACGCTTCGCGCGAGGATTTCCGCTACGGCGCACGCTGGCTTGGGCTCGCCGCGCAGAAGGGCCAGCACGAGGCCCAGGCGCTGCTCGGCCAGATGCTATTCAACGGCGACCGCCTGCCGCGGCAGGCCGCGCGCGGCCTGATGTGGTTGACGCTGGCGCGCGACAGCGCAGGCAGCGACGAGACCTGGATCAAGGAAAACTACAACCGCGCCTTCGCAAAGGCCTCCGACGACGATCGCGCCATGTGCCTGCAGATGCTGGAGCAATGGGTGCAGGGCCGCCGGGAGTGATGGGTTGAGGCGGCCTCACGCCGCCTCGAGATCGAGATCCGCCCACACCGGCACGTGGTCCGACGGCTTCTCCCAGCTGCGCACATAGCTGTCGATGCCGACATTGGCGAGCCGGTCGCTGGCCTGTGGCGACAGCAGCAAATGGTCGATCCGCAGACCGTGGTTCTTCTGCCAGGCGCCGGCCTGGTAGTCCCAGAACGTATAGAGCCCGGGCTCGTCGGTGACGGCCCGAAGCGCATCGGTCAGACCGAGGCCGAGCAAGGACTGAAAACTCTCCCGCGTCTCGGCCTTGAACAGGGCGTCCTCGGTCCAGGCGGCGGGATTATGGACGTCCCGGGCATGCGGGATGACGTTGAAGTCGCCTGCGAGGATCAGCGGCTCCTCGGTCTTGAGGCGCTCCTTCGAATACTCAAGAAGCCGCGACATCCATTTGAGTTTGTAAGGATATTTCTCGGTGCCGACCGGATTGCCGTTAGGCAGATAGAGGCAGGCGATGCGCAGCACGCCGGACTTGAGCGTCACCACGCCTTCGAGGAAGCGGGCATGGGCGTCCTCGTCGTCGCCGGCCAGCCCCGACTTGGTTTCATCGAACCGGAGCTTCGAGAGCAGGGCGACACCGTTGAACGTCTTCTGTCCGTGGGTGACCACGTTGTAGCCGAGCGCCTCGATCTCCAGCCGCGGGAAGGCCTCGTCGACGCATTTGATCTCCTGGAGGCAGACGATGTCCGGCTGGCACTCCTTCAGCCAGGTCAGCAACAGGTCGATCCGCTGCCGGACCGAGTTCACGTTCCAGGTGGCTATTCTGATGGGCATCTTGGCGGCTCCGGGCAGGGGCCATCGTTAGAACAAAATGCAAACGCGCCCGTCAAGGAGGCTGCGAAATCTCCCACAAAATTAACCCGGCTTAAGTCGGGCCCGGGCCATTGATCGTGAAAAGGTTTTTCGAATGGGACGGCCGGACAAATCCATGAAGCGAACCGAGCCCCGCGACGGGTTGATCGGCGCGTTCCTGTACTGGCTCGGCGGCTACGAGATCGAGGACGGCCTGACCGCCGGTCTCAGCGAGAGGGAGCTGAGCCGCATCCGCGCCAAGCAGATCGACGCGGTGATACGGCTGATTCCCGTGACGATGGCCGTCACCATGCTCAACGTCGCCGTCGTGTTGATCTTGTTCTGGGGCCGTGGCTGGAACGACTTTCTCGCGATCTGGGGCATGACCCTCGCGACCGCCGCCTCGCTCGCGGTGCGCGCGTGGCGGCGCTCTCACCAGAGCCCGCCGCAGGAAGCCTCGCCTCGCGCCGCGCGGCAGATGTTGCGGCAGGCGTTTTTCCTCGCCGCAATCTGGGGCACGCTGCCGGTTGCGCTGTTCAGCCACATCGAGCCAACCAGCCAGCTCATTCTGGCCTGCCTGATGGTCGGCATGATGTCTGGCGGCGCCTTCACGCTGTCGACCTTCCCGCGCGCGGGCCTCGTCTATCTCGCGACGACGACGATCGCCTGCGCCGGTGCGTTGCTGTTGTGCGGCACCGGGCCTTACCTCGTGACCGCGGTGTTCCTGCTGCTGTTCGCGTTCTTCATGGCGCGGAACATCGTCTCGCAAGGCAATCTGTTCCTCGGCAATCTCAAGGCCCAGCTCGAGCTCGAGCGCAAGACCGAGATCATTTCGCTGTTGCTGAAGGATTTTCAGGAGAATGCTAGCGACTGGCTGTGGCAGACCGACGCCGAAGGGCATCTGGTCGACGTGCCCGAGCGCTTCGCCGCGGTCGCACAGCTGCCACTGCCGTTGCTGAAGGGCTCGCATTTCGCCGACGTGCTCGACATGCTGTGCCCCGAAGACAAGAGCGCGGCCTACAACGTCGTCGGCCTGATGGAGCACGCCGAACCGCTGCACGAGATGAACCTCAAAGTGGTCGCCGGCGGCGAGGCGCGGCTGTGGTCGCTCACTGCGAAGCCGGCCTACGACCGCGACGGTCAATTCCTCGGCTATCGCGGCTTCGGCCGCGACGTGACCGAGCGCTGGCGCGCGGAAAAGGCCGAGGCCGAGAGCCGTGCCAAATCCGATTTCCTCGCGGTGATGAGCCACGAGATCCGCACGCCGATGAACGGCGTGCTCGGGCTTGCCAGCATGCTGCTGGAGACAAAGCTCGATCCGGAGCAGCACGAAGCCGTCACCACGATCCGCGAGTCCGGCGACAATCTCCAGCGCATCCTCAACGACATTCTGGACCTCTCCAAGCTCGAGGCCGGACGTTTCGCGTTCGAGGTGATCGACTTCGCGCCGCAGGCGATGGTCGAAGCCGTGGCGACCGTCGTGCGCGCGAGCGCCAAGAGCAAGGGGCTTGCGGTCAAGGTCGAACTCGATCCCAACCTGCCGCCGACGCTGCGCGGCGATGTCGCGCGTATCCGCCAGGTCCTGCTCAATCTCGCCGCCAACGCGGTGAAGTTCACCGACGCAGGCGAAGTCACGATCGCAGCTGTCTGTCAGGCCCGCCGCGATCTGCTCGCCACCGTCGAATGGAGCGTGACCGACAGCGGCATCGGCATCGCCCCCGAGAAGCTCGGCCAGCTCTTCTCCGAGTTCGCTCAGGCCGACGCCTCGATCAGCCGCCGCTTCGGCGGCACCGGGCTGGGCCTAGCGATCTCCCGGCGCATCATCGAGCAGATGGGCGGCACCATCGGCGTCACCTCGACGCCGGGCGAAGGCTCGACCTTCCGCTTTACGCTGGTGCTGCCCTGGAGCCAGGCGCAGGCATCCGACCACAATGCAGACCGCGACGAAGCCGACGATCTCAAGGCGCGCATCGCGGGCCTCGACCGGCCGCTGAAGGTGCTGGTCGCCGAGGACGACGCCGTCAACCGCATGGTCGTGAGCAAGATGCTCGGCGCTTTCGATGTCGAGTTGCGCGTCGTGACCGACGGTGTCGAGGCCGTCGCGGCCGTGTCCGAAGGCGATTACGATATCGTGCTGATGGACGTGCGCATGCCCGAGATGGACGGCCTTGCCGCGACCCGCGCGATCCGCGCCGAGGGCGGACGCTTCGCGGCCTTGCCGATCATCGCGCTGACCGCCAATGCCTTCCCCGAGGACGTCAAGATCTGCCGCGAGGCCGGGATGTCCGACTTCCTCGCCAAACCGCTGCGCAAGCCTGCGCTGGTCACGGCGCTGCTGCGTGCGCTGGACGGCCAATGGGTATCGGAGGACGCCCCGCTTCAGCCAGAGCAGATGCCGGTCGAGGCGGACTGGACGGACGAGGAAAGGCAGATCACCGGCGCCTAGCCGGCGACGTCAGATCGAGAAGTGGTCCCGCAACCGCAGGACGCCGTGGCGTTCGGATTGTTGACGCGGAACGAGGTGCCGATCAGATCGTCGACGAAATCGACCTGGTACTCCATCCGGCTGAGCCACGGCCGACGATGTAAGACGTTACAGCTTTCCATACACTCGCGTGGCGACCGCCTTGAGACGCTCGACAGACCCGGACGCCGGATGCGGCTTGACCGGCGCGAACAGGATCGAAGCCTGCCTGCCGTTCTTCCAGACGAAGATGTTGACCGCGTTGCCGTTGCCCTTGGTGCAAGAATGCTCGCCGAACGCTTCGCTGCCGAGCTCGGGGACCGTGACGTGCTGGCACGGGCCCGGGCGTTTCATCATGCTGATGACCGTGTCGCGCGAGATCGCGATGACCGCTACTATCATAGTGTTGGCCTCGCGATCGAACATCATGCAGCTTCCTGCGCCGGTCCGCTGGACCTGCAGCGTGCTCTTGTCGAGAAAGCCGTCGGCGTCCGCGGCAGTGAGCCATTCGCAGGTGCCGAACCGCTCGCTGGTCTTGCTCACATTGCCAACGGCGACGCGCGCGGCTTGGGTGATCGGTCCGAGCAGCGCGTCGTCGGCGCGCCGGCCGATCGGATAGACGCTGATCTGCAGAATGTAATCGCCGGACAAGGCAACAACCGAAGCCTCCTGGCGCTCCGCGCCGGTCGCGCTCGTTCCGCCCTGGCCTTCGTCGCCGATCCCTGACACCGCGTTAAGCGGCATGCGCTCGGCGAGCGTTTTGACGAAGGTCGCGTACAATTCCCTGGCGCGGTCCTTCTCGGGATTGCGGAACACGGTCAGCATCATCGTGTCGCCGCGCCCGCCCTGGTAGATGCAGCCGCGGCCGTCCTGATTTGAAATCAGTGACCATTTGAGCGCCGGCATCGCGCCGGCGAGCTCCCGGGCGCTGATGAACGGGCAGGTCTCGGCCGCGAGCGCGGGAGGCGGGACGGCTGCAACGGCGAGGAAGAGAGCGAGGCAGCAGAACAGGCGATCGGTCATGCGCATTGGATAATTGTTCTCAGCTATTGGCGCCCACGGCGTGCCGCAGTCTGGCTTACGGTCCAAGCGGCTGCGATGGAATGCTCGATCTCGTCGCTGCCGAAGGTGCCTCGTAATATTGTAGGTTCAACAGGTGTTGGGGGGCGAGATGAATGAGGGGCTGTCAGCGGACAATGGCGGGGTCTCAGCGGAGGCTATTGATCGAAGGCTCAGGTCAGAAGTGATCCTTCGAGCCGAGGGCGTACCTGTCCTTGCCACATTACCCGTTATTGAAACTGCGGCTGAGTCGCTGAAACGATCAAAAGAAGAAGTCGCGCTACGCACTCTTTGCGTCCTTTTCGTTGCTGCAAAGGGCGAAGGTCTTGGGGAAGAGCTAGTTGAACAACTTCTGGAATGATACGAACTCCGGCCACATCTCACTCGCTTTCGTGCTCGACAAGTCCCCCCTCGCAGCACGACCGGATTCAATTCACTTGGCGGCACGAAGCCGCTTGGACGCTGCTTTGGGCAATGGGCTTCGTGGCGCGATTAGGAAAGCCAGCTCAGATTTGCGACGTGGGATTCGCCGCTGGGACAATGGCCGAAAGGACAACCTCTCAGTTCATCGAAGACTCCGAACTTCGTCCGATCGCCGACATTCTTGATCAGGCCGATCTGGTCTACAGGTACCACTGGACTGTTAGAAATGCCGTATAGGGACAGGAGGTACCGGCGGGTCTCGATCCTGGCGTGACGCAAGAAAGGCACTACGCTTTGAACTGGCTTATCGGATACCATGAACAAGCGTGGGATAATGTCACGACTGACACATAATACTCTACCGAGTACATGACCCCTGTTTTGCCCGACACGTCAAGTTATTTTCGTAAAATACGAAGTTGATCGTGCCGGCTTCCCGGCTACTTTGCATGGGGTTGTTTTTCAGATTTTGAGTCGGGCTAGATCGAGAAGCTGGTCCCGCAGCCACAGGACGCCGTGGCGTTCGGATTGTTGACGCGGAACGAGGCGCCGATCAGATCGTCGACGAAATCGACCTGCGACCCCGCCAGGAATGGCTGCGAGGCGGAATCGACCAGCACCACCGCATTGTCCTGCTCGATCACGAGATCGTCGTCGGTGCGGGCACGGTCAATGTCGAACTTGTACTGAAAGCCGGAACAGCCGCCGCCCTCGACCGAGATCCGCAGCATCGCGCCAGACCCTTCGCCCTTGAGGATCTCCCCAATCCGGCGTGCGGCCTTGTCACTGATGGTCACGTCAGTCGTCATCGTTCGTCTCCGATAGGCCCGCGGTCACACCAAGATCACCTGAGGGTCGCTTGCCCAATTCAGTTGGTATCCCGCGTCCGGCATAGTTAAGTGCCACCATACGCAGAATCAAATGGATAGGGACTAAATTCGCCGTGTCCGTCGGAATGGCTGCCCCCCACGCGCCCTATGCCTGCGATCCCAATCGCAGCCGCGGCCGGTTGGTCGCGGAACCGCCGAGCCGGACCCGCAGCCCGTTCCGGCGGGATTGCGACCGGGTGATCCATTCCACAGCGTTCCGCCGGCTGAAGTACAAGACCCAGGTGTTCGTGTTCCACGAGGGCGACCACTACCGCACCCGGCTGACCCATTCCCTGGAGGTGGCGCAGATCGCCCGGGCGCTGGCCCGGCAGCTCGGGCTGGACGAGGACCTCACGGAAACCCTCGCGCTCGCCCACGACCTCGGCCATCCCCCGTTCGGGCACGCCGGCGAGCGGGCGCTGGACGCCTGCCTGACGGATTTTGGCGGCTTCGACCACAACGCCCAGACGCTCCGCGTCGTTGCGGCGCTGGAACACCGTTATCCCGAATTCGACGGACTCAACCTGACCTGGGAATCGCTGGAGGGCATCGTCAAGCACAACGGCCCGCTGACCGATCGCAGCGGTGCGCCGGTCGGGCGTTATCGCGAGCACGGCATTCCCGTCGGCATCGCCGACTACGTCAAGACCTACGATCTCGAATTGTGGAGTTTCCCCTCGCCGGAGGCACAGGTCGCCGCGATCGCCGATGACATCGCCTATGATGCCCACGATATCGACGACGGCCTGCGCGCGGGTCTGTTTCACCTCGACGACCTCAAGGTCATGCCGCTGACCGCGGAGATCATCGCCGAGACGTCTGCGCATTACCCCGATCTCGAAGACGTCAGGCGCGGCGCCGAGCTGGTGCGCGAGCTGATCTCGCACCTGATCGGTGCCGTGTTCGCCGAGGCGCAGACCAACCTTGCCGCCGTGAAACCGCAATCCGCCCAGGACGTGCGCCAGCAGAGCCGGGCACTGATCGCGTTCCCCGCCGAGGTCGCCGAGGAGGAGGCCGCCATCAAGCGCTTTCTCTATCAGCACATGTACCGCCACAAACGGGTCATGCGGGTAATGGGTGAGGCGGAACAGATCCTGTTCGACCTGTTCGCGAAATACCTCAAATCGCCCGGCGAACTGCCGCCGGAATGGCTGGTCGGGGCGGAGGCGGACAATGAGGGCGACCGGGCTCGCCGGATCGGGAATTTCATTGCCGGAATGACCGACCGTTTCGCCCTGACCGAGCACCAGCGGCTCTTTGACTCGACCCCGGATTTGCGTTAGGCGGCGCCCATGCCCGACACATCCTCAGCACTGCACCTGTTCGCCGACGTGCTCGCACGCGTGCACGCGGTCTGCCGCGCGCTCGCGGCGGAAGCCAACTGGCCAGAGGGCATCGATTTCTCGCGCGTGGTGGTCGAGCCGCCGCGCGATGCTTCCCATGGCGACATGGCGACCAACGCGGCGATGGTGCTTGCGAAAGAGGCAAAGGCAAAGCCGCGCGACCTCGCCGAGCAGATCGCCGAACGGCTGCGCGCGGATGCGCTGATCGCGAAGGTCGACGTCGCCGGTCCGGGCTTCATCAACCTGACGCTGAAGCCGGCCGCATGGGCCGAGGCGCTACGGACCGTGCTGCGCGAGGGCGCCGATTACGGCCGCGTCCGCGGCGGCTCCAAGGTCAACGTCGAATATGTCTCCGCCAACCCGACCGGACCGATGCATGTCGGCCATTGCCGCGGCGCCGTGTTCGGCGACGCGCTGGCGAGCCTGCTTGAATTTGCAGGCCGTGACGTCACGCGGGAATATTACATCAACGACGCCGGCGCGCAGGTCGACGTGCTCGCACGTTCCGCCTTCCTCAGGTATCGCGAGGCGCTCGGCGAGGACATCGGCGCGATCCCGGAAGGCCTTTATCCCGGCGACTATCTGAAGCCGGTCGGGCAGGCCCTGGCGCAGGAGCATGGCGACAAGCTGCTCGCCATGAGCGAGGCGCAATGGCTGCCGACGGTTCGCGCCAAGGCGATCGCAATGATGATGGACGAGATCAAGGACGATCTTGCCGCGCTCAACATCCGTCACGACGTGTTCTTCTCCGAGCGCTCGCTGCAGGACGCCGGCAACAACAAGGTCGCCGAGACCATCGATTTCCTGCGCGCCAAGGGCGACGTCTACCAGGGCCGTCTGCCGCCGCCAAAGGGCGCCCCGGCCGAGGATTGGGAAGATCGCGAGCAGTTGCTGTTCAAGGCGACCGCCTATGGCGACGACGTCGATCGCCCGCTGGTCAAGTCGGATAATTCCTACACCTACTTCGCCGCCGATATCGCCTACCACAAGAACAAGTTCGACCGTGGTTTTGCCGAGATGATCGACGTCTGGGGCGCCGACCATGGCGGCTACATCAAGCGCATGCAGGCGGCCGTGAAGGCGACCACCTCCGGCAAGGGGGCGCTCGACGTCAAGATCGTCCAGCTCGTGAAGTTGCTGCGCAACGGCGAGCCGGTGAAAATGTCCAAGCGGAGCGGGGACTTCGTCACCTTGCGTGAGGTGGTGGATGAAGTCGGCCAGGACGCCGTCCGCTTCATGATGCTCTACCGCAAGAACGACGCGGTGCTCGACTTCGATCTCGCCAAGGTCATGGAACAGTCGCGCGACAACCCGGTGTTCTACGTGCAGTATGGCCACGCCCGCGGCCATTCGATCTTCCGCAACGCCCGGACCGAGCTGTTCCCGGAACTCCCGGAGGACACGGAAACGCGCATCGCCTGGCTCGGTGAGTCGGCGGTGGAACGGCTGTCGGACCCGGCTGAACTCGACCTTCTTAAGCGGCTCGCAATTTTTCCGCGCATGCTGGAGGCGGCAGCAAGCGCCCACGAGCCGCACCGAATTGCCTTCTATCTCTATGATTTAGCCAGCGAATTTCATGCACTTTGGACGAAGGGGCGCGATTTGCCCTATTTACGCTTCATTATCAATAATGATGCAGATCTAACGAAGGCGCGGCTGGCCATGGTCCAGGGCGTCGTCTCTGTCCTGGCATCGGGCCTCGCCATCCTCGGCGTCCATGCTCCGGACGAGATGCGGTAGTTTGGGGCGAACTACTTAAGGGATTTCGGGGGTAACCGGCAGAAGCCGGATCGCTTAGACTTGGTTGAAAGCCTTGTGGGTCGAAAGCCGTGCCTTGGTCGAGGGGCGCGCGGCTTTCCCGAAGGGACGCATCATCACGATGGCCGAACGATATCAGGACAGACCGTTTCCTTCCGATGACTATGGTCGCGGTGGCGATCAGCATGGGGGCGGCGATCCCTTGGCCGAACTTGCACGTCTGATCGGGCAGACCGATCCGTTCGCAGCGCAGGGGCGGCCGGGCGCGCACCCGCCAGCAGCGCCCGCGCCTGTCCAGAGCTATCAGGACGACGACTATCACCAGGACGATTATCAGCAGGACTATGCCGAGCAGGCTCCTCCTCCGCCGCCCGGACCGCCCTCATGGATGCGGCGCGCCAATGTGCAGCCGCAGACGGCGCCAACTGAGCCTGCCTATCCCCCTTCCGTAAACCCGGTTCATCCACTGCATCGGTATTCTGCCCAGCCGGCTGCACCCGAGCCCGAACCTGATTTTCGTCAGCCGCAGGCCTATCCGGATCAGGGCTATCAAGCTCCTGCTTATCAAGCTCCTGCCTATCAGGATCAGGCCTACCAGCAGCACGATCAGGCTTACCAGGAGCAAGCCTATCAGCAGCCCGATCCAGCGCGCTACGACGATGCGCTCTACGGACGGCCGGAGGCGGGCGAGCAGGACTATCAGCGCGATCCCGCCTATCCAGACGATCCCTACGCGTTCCAGAGCGACTACCCCGAGGCCGATCTCGACGAGCCGAAGAAGCAGCGCGGCGGCATGATGACGGTCGCGGCGATCCTGGCGCTTGCCGTGGTCGGGACCGGCGCCGCGTTCGCCTACAAGACCTATGTGGGCTCGCCCCGCAGCGGCGAGCCGCCGATCATCAAGGCCGACAACACGCCGACCAAAATCGTGCCGGCGCCGTCGGACTCCTCGGCCAAGGTGCCGGACCGCATGGTCACCGGAGATGGCACCGAGAAGATCGTGCCGCGCGAGGAGGCGCCTGTCGACGTCAACGCCAAGGCGGGAGGTCCCCGCGTGGTGTTCCCGCCGCTGAACCAGAACGCGAACCCGCCGCCGGTCGCGAGCGTGTCGCCGTCCAGCATTCCTCTGTCGAGTGCGGGCCCGAATCCGAGCAACGGCACGCTGCCGAACAATTCGCCGCGCGCGATCAGGACCGTGGCCGTGAAGGGCGATCAGACTGACGCCACCGCGTCGCCAGCGGCCACGGCCGCGAAGCCGGCAGCTCTCCCGAAGCCCGTCGCGGCACCGGCTGCACCGCGCACGCCGCCGACCTCGGCCAATGCGAGCGCCAATCAGCCGCTCTCGCTGGCGCCGCAATCGGCGCCGGGTGCGGAGCCGCCGCAGCGGATGGCTGCGACCAATCCGACGCAAATTGCGCCCCCGAGCAGCAGCGGCGGCGGCTACGTCGTGCAGGTCTCATCGCAGCAGACCGAGGATAGCGCCCACGCCTCCTACCGGGTGCTTCAGAGCAAGTACGGCAGCGTGCTGGGCTCCCGCGCACCGGTGGTCAAGCGGGTCGACCTCACCGACAAGGGCAAGGGAATCGTCTATCGCGCCTTCGCTGGTCCCTACGGCTCGCTCGAAGAGGCGAACCAGGCCTGCAACAGTTTGAAATCCGCTGGCCTGTCTGCCTGCTTCGTCCAGAGGAATTAACGGCCGTTTCCTTGACCCTCCCGCGGGTCAGGGTTAATCGGCCGTATGAGCACGCGGGCCTTCATTACCGGCGTTTCCGGAACGGAACTGACCGCCGCCGAGCGGGAGTTTATCCGCAGCGAACGCCCGTGGGGCTTCATCCTCTTCAAGCGCAATGTCGAGACGCCGGCTCAAGTTGCTGCACTCGTTGCGGAATTGCGGGCGGTCGCGGGTTTTGGGGATGCTCCTGTCCTGATCGACCAGGAGGGTGGACGGGTGCAGCGGCTAGGGCCGCCGCATTGGCCGGTCTATCCGCCGGGCGCTATTTTCGCCGGCCTCTACGATACTGATTCGGCGCTCGGGCTGACCGCGGCGCGCCTCAGCGCCCGGCTGATCGCGGCCGATCTCGCCGATCTCGGCATTACCGTGGATTGCTTGCCGCTGGCTGATGTGCCCGTGGCTGGCGCCAACGCCGTCATCGGGAACAGGGCTTACGGCACCGAACCGGGAAAGGTCGCCGCGATCGCCCGCGCGGTCACCGAGGGCCTGGAAGAGGGCGGCGTGTTGCCGGTCCTCAAGCACATCCCCGGCCATGGCCGAGCTACGGCCGATACCCATTTCAATCTGCCGACGGTCGACACGTCGCGAGACGAACTGGACCGCACCGACTTCGCGGCATTCAAGCCGCTGGCAGATTTGCCGATGGCCATGACTGCACATGTTGTGTTTAGCGCAGTCGACCCCGCCCATCCGGCGACGACATCTGCGACAATGATCGCTGAGGTGATTCGCGGCACAATCGGGTTCCAGGGTTTGTTAATGAGTGATGACGTGTCGATGAATGCGCTGTCGGGCAATATCGCCGAGCGGACCCGCGCAATTTTTGCGGCCGGGTGCGACATGGCCCTGCATTGCAACGGCAACATCGAGGAAATGCGTGATGTCGCCGGCCAGACACCCGAACTGGCGGGCAGGGCGCTGGAGCGGGCGAAGGCCGCGCTCGCGGCGCGTAAAGGACCGCAACCGTTTGATCGCGCGGCCGCGCGCGTCGAACTGGACGCATTGATCGCACGGGCAAACACGGCATCGGCATGACCGCAGAAATCCTATCGTTTGAAACCGGGCGGCCCGCAGAGCTCGCCGAGGGTGAGCCGGCGTTGGTGGTGGACGTCGAGGGCTATGAGGGTCCGCTCGACCTGCTGCTCGCACTGGCGCGGCAGCAAAAGGTCGATCTCGCCAAGATCTCGATCCTGGCGCTCGCCGACCAATATCTCCACTTCATTGAAGCCGCGCGAAAGATCCGCCTCGAGCTTGCCGCCGACTATCTCGTGATGGCGGCCTGGCTCGCCTTTCTGAAATCTCGCCTGCTGCTGCCGGAGCCGCCGAGTGCGGAAGGCCCGAGCGCCGAGCAGATGGCGACGGCGCTCGCCAACCGCCTGCGCCGGCTGGAGGCGATTCGTGAAGCCGCCAACCGGCTGATGAACCGGCAGCAATTGCTGCGCGACATCTTCCCGCGCGGCGAGCCCGAGCAGATCGCCGAGATCAAGCATCCGAAATACACCGCGACGCTCTATGACCTGCTCACCGCTTATGCCGCGCAGCGCCAGTCGCGCGTGCTGGCGAGCGTGCATCTGGCCAAGCGCACGGTGTGGTCGCTCGCCGAGGCGCGCGCCACGCTGGAGCGGCTGGTCGGCAGCATCAGCGAGCAAGACGATTGGGGCGTTCTCGACGATTTTCTGCTGCAGCATGTCGCCGATCCGACGCAGCGCGCGACGGTGCTCGCCTCGAGCTTCGCGGCTGCGCTCGAGCTGGTGCGCGAAGGTCAGCTCGAGCTGAATCAGAAAGAGGCGTTTGCGCCCATCTATTTCCGGAAGGGGCGCCCCAAGCCGGTCATGGACGCAGCTCCTGCGCCCGATGCGCCGGTCGCTTAAGTGCAACAAGGAGAATCTGCCATGGCAAGCCTGGCTGAAGTGCGGGTAGAAGAGGCCGAGCCGATGGAGAACGAGTCCCAGGCACGTCCCGAAGAATTGCGGCTGCTGGAAGCGCTGCTGTTCGCTTCGAACGAACCGCTGGACACCGCGACGTTGGCCAAGCGCATGCCCGAGGGCGTGGACGTGAAGGCCGCGCTCGAGCAGTTGCAGGCCGACTATTCCCTGCGCGGCGTGAATCTCGTGCGGGTCGCCAACAAATGGACCTTCCGCACCGCGGGCGATCTCGCCTGGCTGATGACCCGCGAGAGCACCGAGACCCGCCGCCTGTCGCGCGCCGCGATCGAGGTGCTGGCGATCATCGCCTATCACCAGCCGGTGACGCGCGCCGAGATCGAGGAGATCCGCGGCGTCGTCACCTCGAAGGGCACGCTGGACGTGCTGCTGGAAACCGGCTGGATCAAGCCGCGCGGCCGTCGCAAGACGCCGGGCCGTCCCTTGACCTTTGGAACCACCGAGGACTTCCTGTCGCAGTTCACTCTGGAACAGCTTGGCGATCTGCCGGGCCTGGAGGAGCTGAAGGGCACCGGCCTCCTGGATTCGCGTCTGCCGACCGGATTCAGCGTGCCGACGCCGTCGGATGACCCGACTTTGCGGGAGGACGAGGATCCGCTGGAACCGGGCGAGGACCTTGATCTTGCGCTGGCGCCCGCGGTCGAGCCCGAGACGCCGCCGGAAGGCGGCAATGAGGGTGGCGAGGACTGACGTCCCGGCCTTTTACCGGACACCTGCGACCAGTTAACACTAGCAAAATTACGTAGCGCCAACAGCGAATTGGCGCTGCCTTGGTCCTTGTTTTTGACACCTGCCAAGCCTAGGTTTCGGTGAAGATCGGCCGGTCCTCGGCCATGCGCGTTTGGAGGGTTGCAGGATGGGTTCACTCAGCATTTGGCACTGGGTCCTGGTGATCGCAGTGGTCCTGCTGCTGTTCGGTCGCGGCAAGATCTCGGATCTGATGGGCGACGTGGCGCAGGGCATCAAGGCGTTCAAGAAGGGCATGCAGGACGACGACAAGGTCGCCGACAAGCCCGAGCCGGCCAAGTCCATCGAGCACAACAATGCCGCGCCGACCGCGGCACGGTCCGACGTCGGCAGCAAGGCCGTCTGAGCCAGAGAGCACGCGAGACGCGGGTAGCGGACCCGATCCTGCGCGCGAGGGATTGGGCCGGCTTGCTGCTGGCGTGAACGGAAGACCTCATGTTCGACATCGGGTGGAGTGAACTGGTCCTGATCGGGGTCGTGGCCCTGATCGCCATCGGCCCGAAAGAGCTGCCGGGCGTGCTGCGCATGGTCGGGCAATGGATGGGCAAGGCGCGCAAGATGGCCGCCGAATTCCAGGGGCAATTCCAGGAAGCGATGCGCGAGGCCGAAATGGCCGACCTCAAGAAGAGCTTTGACGAGGTCAAGGAAGCGGCTTCCGGATTCGCCGGCAACAATTTGATGACTTCGCTTCAGAAAGACGTCAGCGACGCGCTCCGCGTCGATGCGCTGGACAAGCCAGCCGAGACCTCGACCACCACCGCTGTCGAACCGCTGGCGACTTCAATCGAGGCGCCGTCGACGCCCACCACGCCCGAAGCGCCGACGCCCGAGACCTTCGTGGAAGCCGAGGCACATGCGGCCGTGAATGAGCCGCTCGCCATCACCCGTGAGGTCGAGCAGGCGCAGGTGGCGCAAGGTTCGGCCACGCAAGATTCGGTGATCCAGGACACCGCGCCGGCCGAGGCGATCAAGGACGCCAGAGCGTCATGAGCGCCGCGGATATCGAGGCCAGCAAAGCTCCCCTGATGGACCATTTGATCGAGCTGCGTTCGCGGCTGATCAAAGCACTGCTCGGCTTCGGCATTGCCTTCATCTTCTGCTTCTTCTTCGCCAAGCAGATCTACAACGTGCTGGTCTGGCCGTTCGTGTGGGTCGCGGGTCCCGAGAACTCGAAATTCATCTACACGGCGCTGCTGGAATATTTCATCACCCAGCTCAAGCTCGCGCTGTTCGGCGCCGGCTTCATCTCGTTCCCGATCGTCGCGACGCAGATCTACAAGTTCGTCGCTCCGGGCCTCTACAAGCACGAGAAGCAGGCCTTTCTGCCGTATCTGGTCGCGACCCCGTTCTTCTTCGTGATGGGCGCAGCACTGGTCTATTTCGTCGTGCTGCCGATGCTGGTCCGCTTCTCGCTCGGCATGCAGCAGGCCGGCAGCGACGACACCGCGCAGATCCAGCTGCTGCCCAAGGTCGGCGAATATCTGTCGCTGATGATGTCGCTGATCTTCGCCTTCGGCATCGCCTTCCAGCTTCCGGTGATCCTGACACTGCTCGGGCGTATCGGCATCGTCACCTCAAAAATGCTGCGCGAGAAGCGCCGCTATTTCATCGTCGTCGCCTTCGTCATCGCGGCCGTTCTGACCCCGCCCGACGTGCTCAGCCAGTGCTCGCTCGCGATCCCATTGCTCGCGCTCTACGAGGGCTCGATCATCGCGGTGGGGATCGTGGAGAAGAAGGCGGCAGCTTCGCAAGCCTCTAGCGGCACCGACGTATCGACGCCGGCCAATCCGGCGGAGTAGGGCGCCCCATACTCCGGTGTCATTCCCCGCGAAAGCGGGGAATCCAGTACGCCGCGGCCTCTCGGGGAATCACGGACGTCTCTGGAATACTGGATCATCCGCCTTCGCGGATGGTGACAGCCGTGCTAGGAGACGCGCTGATGTAAACTGACAACGTTCGCCGTTGTTTGTTTACGCGCTGCCCCAGGACCTCGGCCATGCACGACATCAAATCGATCCGCGACAACCCGCAAGCCTTCGACGCCGGCCTCGTACGACGCGGCCTGAAGCCGATGTCGGCCTCGCTGCTAGCGATTGACGAGACCCGGCGCGCAGCGATCCTGGCCTCCGAGCAGGCGCAGGCGCGGCGCAATGCGGCCTCCAGGGAAATCGGCGATGCCAAGAAGGCGAAGGACGAGGCGCGCGCGGCGAAGCTGATGGCGGAAGTTACCGAGCTCAAGACCACGATGCCGGAGCTCGAGGCGACCGCGAAGGCTGCCGACGAGGAGCTGACGAAAGAGCTGTCCGCGATTCCGAACATCCCGTTAGACGAAGTGCCCGATGGCGTCGACGAGCACGGCAACGTTCAGCACCATGTGTTCGGCAACAAGCGCAATTACGGCTTCGCGCCGAGGCTGCACGACGATCTCGGGACCGCCCTCGGCTACATGGATTTCGAGACAGCGGCAAAACTATCGGGTGCGCGCTTCGTCGTGCTCAAGAAGGGGTTGGCGAGACTGGAGCGCGCGCTCGGCCAGTTCATGCTCGACCTGCATACCAACGAGCACGGCTACACCGAGGTCAATCCGCCGCTGCTGGTGCGCAACGAGGTGATGTTCGGCACCGGGCAGTTGCCGAAATTCGAGGACGATCAGTTCTGGGCGATCAGGGGTGAGCTCCTGGCCGCGCCGGACCCGGAGCGGCTGATGACCGAGCGCCTCGGCCTCATCCCGACCGCCGAGGTTGCCCTCACCAACCTCGTCCGCGAATCCATCCTGGACGAGAAACAATTGCCGATGCGGCTGACTGCGCTGACGCCCTGCTTCCGCGCCGAGGCGGGTGCGGCCGGGCGCGACACCCGCGGCATGATCCGCCAGCACCAGTTCACCAAGGTCGAGCTGGTCTCGATCACAACGCCCGAAACCAGCAAGGACGAACTGGAGCGGATGCTGTCCTGCGCCGAACAGGTGTTGCAGAAGCTCGAGTTGCATTATCGCGTGATGACGCTGTGCGCAGGAGATATGGGTTTCTCGTCGCAAAAAACCTATGACATCGAGGTCTGGATGCCGGGGCAGGGCGAGGGCGGCATGTTCCGCGAGATCTCGAGCTGCTCGGTCTGCGGCGACTTCCAGGCGCGGCGCATGGATGCCCGCTCGCGCGGGCCCGACGGCAAGCCGCGTTTCGTGCATACGCTGAACGGCTCGGGTACCGCGGTCGGCCGCGCGCTGATCGCCGTGATGGAGACTTATCAGCAGGAGGACGGCTCGATTGCAGTCCCCGATGTGCTCCAGCCCTATATGGGCGGCCTGAAGGTCGTCGCGCGCGAGTAAGGCACGTTGCTCGCCTGAAACGGTCGAAACGTTTGGTTGCGAAGATCGGGCGGCCGGTTATCCTGCCGGCCACCCGACAACGCGAACCGATCGTTCATGGCCTTGCACCGCGACATCTTCTGGGTCGGCAGACAATGGGCGGTGACGGGTGCCGGCATCCAGGCTGTCGATCAGCGGCTGCGTGGCGTGCTCGACATCGAGATCACGCGGCTCTGGGACGATCATCTCGTCCAGAGCCGGCGGGCCAAGCCCGGTGTGAATGCCGCGGATTTCGACCGGGCACTGACGCTGGCACGCGAACGCTTTCCGCAGGCGCCGTTGGCGGATCCGTTCGTTGCACAGCTGGAGGCGCTCGGCGTCATCGAGGCTCCCATCGTGAGCCCGGTCGTGCCGGCGATGAAATTGCACGCGGAGGGCCGGCTGGCGCGCTTCCTGCCGCAATGGCGCGTTCGCCGATAGCCGGCCCAAGCCGGGATCGGTCCGGTTTGCCTGATCGGCCCCAGCCGGATAAGACGGCTCAGACCCGCTTCAGGAATCGACCTTCCCCATGCGCATTCTCTGCACCAATGACGACGGCATCCACGCCCCCGGCCTCAAGGTCCTGGAGGAGATCGCGCGCGCATTGTCCGACGACGTCTGGGTGGTCGCGCCTGAGCTCGACCAGTCCGGTGTGTCGCATTCGCTGTCGCTGAACGATCCGCTGCGGCTGCGCGAGGTCGGACCGCGGCATTTCGCGGTGCGCGGCACGCCGACCGACTGCGTCATCATGGGCGCGCGCCACATCCTCGGCGCCAAGCTGCCCGATGTCGTGCTGTCCGGCGTCAACAAGGGCCGCAACGTCGCCGAGGACGTGGTCTATTCCGGCACCATCGCCGGCGCGCTGGAGGGTACCATCCTGGGGCTGCCGTCCTTCGCCCTGTCGCAGGAATTCAGCGTCGAGACCCGCGACCGGCCGCTGTGGGACACTGCGCGCAAATTCGGGCCCGACATCCTGCGCAAGGTGATCGCCGCCGGCATCCCGAAGGACACCGTCATCAACGTCAACTTCCCCGCCTGCGCGCCGGAGGATGTGCTGGGCATTCGCGTGACGCGGCAGGGCAAGCGCAACCTCGGCTTCCTCAAAATCGACGAGCGCAAGGACGGCCGTGGCAATCCCTATTTCTGGATCGGCTTCGAGCGCACTGCGATGATGGATACGCCCGCTGAAGGCACCGATCTCGCGGCGCTGCGCGAACGCTACGTCTCCGTCACGCCGCTCAGGCTCGACCGGACCAACGAGGCGTTTTCCGAGGCGCTGAGTGCAACGCTGAAGTAAGTCCGACCTGGAACGGGGCCTAGCCGCCGCGAAGCGCGGCTTCGATGGTCTTGCCGAGCGCGTCGAGCTGAAACGGCTTCTGAAGCGCCGGCCGATCGCGGTACTGCTCGGGCAGGCCGGAGGAGCCGTATCCGGTGGCGAAGATGAACGGGCAGCCCTTCGCCTTGATGACGTCGGCGACCGGCGAGATGACCTTGCCGTTGACGTTGACGTCGAGAATGGCGATGTCGAACTCGGTTGCCTGGGCGAGCCGCATGGCTTCGCTGATGTCGCCAGCCTCGGCTGCGACCTTGTAGCCAAGCTCTTCGAGCATGTCCGCGACCATCATCCTGATCATCACCTCGTCTTCGACGAGGAATACAGAGCGGCCGGTAAGCCCCGTCGCGGTCATAGTGGAGTCCTTGCCCATTGCCAAAAACGTTCGCAGATAACATGAATCGACGCAATGCGCGTTTCGACGAACGGATGCCTGAAAATGGCCATCGCGGCTCGCCCGTTGCAAGCCAATTTGTGGTCAACTACGCCATCCGAAGCCTATCATGGGTTCCCTGAGCCGGAACAAGAATCTCGCGCCCCAGGTTGGCGTCCCGGACCCCAAAGACAGCACAAGCAGGCAATGACCTCCCATCAGCACCCGCCGGAAAAGATGATGTTTCAGCTCACGCTGAGGCGTCGGGGCATCAGCGACCAGGCGGTCCTGCGGGCCATGGAGGAGGTGCCGCGCGATCAATTCGTCGACGACGCCGATCGCGACGGCGCCTATCGCGACAGCGCGCTACCGATCGCCTGCGGGCAGACCATCAGCCAGCCCTTCGTCGTCGCCTACATGACCGAGCAGCTCCAGCTTCAGAAGAAGCACCGCGTGCTCGAGATCGGCGCCGGCTCGGGCTACCAGGCGGCGGTGCTGTCGCGGCTCGCCGGCCAGGTGTTGACGGTCGAGCGCTACCGCAAGCTGGCGGATGCCGCACGTATCAGGCTTGAAAAGCTCAACTATCACAACGTCGAGGTGATGCTGGGCGACGGACTCAATCTGCCCCCCAATATCGGCCCGTTCGACCGCATCATCGTCACTGCCGCGATGGAGCAGCTCCCGGAGAACCTGGTCGAGCGGCTGGAGGTGGGCGGCATCCTGATCGCGCCCGTCGGCCCGCATCAGGGGGTGCAGACGCTGATCCGGCTGAGCCGGACCGAAGCCGGGATCGAGCGCAGGGAACTCGTCGAGGTCCGCTTCGTGCCGGCGCTGCCCGGTGTGGCGCGGGAGCTGTAGAATTCCGGATTGGCTGTGCTGACAACGTCTTATTGGGAGGGTTAAGCCGTTATTTACTCGGCGCGTGTTTACTTAAAACACCAGTTCTGTTGCGTACGAGTGAGTAACCATGTCCGTTGCCGCCGAGTTGCTTTACTCGCGCCGTGTGCCGCAGGTCGCGGTGCTGGCGCTGATCTCCTTCAGCTTCGCAGGGTGCAGCGCCGACATGTCGTCGCGCATGTCCCAGTCGAACTTCTCCAATCCCTTCGCGCAGGAATCGACCGGTTCGGTGCAGCAGGCACCGCCGCCGCAGCGTGAGCTGCCGCAATATTCGCGGCCGCAGACGCAGCCCGGTTCCTATCAGTCGCAGCCTTTGCCGCCGGCGGTGTCCGCGCCGCAATCCTACCCCGTTGCAACAGGCGGTGTGTCCGGAGGTGGTCGCGGTGTCGGCTCCTACGCCCCCCCGGCGCAGCCGCATCTCGAGACCACGGCCACCGTGCCGCCGCGCTCGGTTGCAGCCGCCCAGCCGGTCGGTGGAACCAAGATCATCGTCGGCACCAGCGATACGCTCGACCTGCTTGCCAAACGCTATCGCGTCACGCCGCAGGCAATCCTCGCGGCCAACGGCTATAAGGGCCCGCGCGCGCTCTCGCCCGGCCAGCAGCTGATCATTCCGCATCAGGCCACCGCCGCTGCGCCCGCGCCGCTCATGGCTCCGGTTGCGGCGGCCCCCGCGTTGGCGCCTGCTGCGAGGCAGGTTGCGGCCGTTGCCGCGCCGTCAAGCACGCACTTCGTCAACCACGGCGACACGCTCGCCAGCATTGCCCGCAAGAACCATATCTCGACGGCTGAACTGGCCCGTGCCAACGGCCTCAATCCCTCTGCAAAACTCAAGCTCGGCACCAGGCTGGCCGTGCCCGGCGCCAAGACCGCCGCTGTCGCAGCACCGCTTGCCGCGGCTCCGGTCGGAGCCGCTCCCGTCGCGGGGACGCTGCAGCCCGTTGCGGCCGCACCTGCGCCCGCTACCAAAATGGCGGCCGTCGCCGCGCCCGTGCAGAGCGCGCGCCTGGCCCAGGCCACGGCGAATGTCGAAGACAAGGCCGCGGAAGCTCCGGCGAAAGCTGCGGAGACCACCAGCGCGCTGCCGACTTTCCGCTGGCCGGTGCGCGGCAAGGTGGTCACGAGCTACGGCGCCAAGACCAATGGCAAGTCCAACGACGGCATCAATCTCGCGGTGCCCGAGGGTACGCCGGTCAAGGCAGCTGAAGACGGTGTCGTTGCCTATTCCGGCAACGAGCTGAAAGGTTACGGCAATCTCGTCCTGGTTCGGCACTCCAACGGCTACGTCACCGCATATGCCCATGCGAGTGAGCTGATGGTGAAGCGCGGCGATACCATCAAGCGCGGCCAGGTCATTGCCAAGTCGGGTCAATCCGGGGAGGTGGCGTCGCCGCAGCTTCACTTCGAGATCCGTAAGGGATCGAGCCCGGTTGACCCGCTTCAATTCCTGAACGGGGCGTGAGCCTGAAGTAGGGCACGCCACCGCCACAAACTCGGTGGCGTCGCCCGGTTCGGCCGGGCGACCCAGTACGCCGCAGCGTCTCGATCGATCACAACCGTCTCTGGAATACTGGATCGCCCGCTTTCGCGGGCGATGACAGTTTTGGGTTGGGCTATGACTGTGGCCACGTCGCCGTCAGCTTCACGCCGAGCCGGCCCGCAAGCTCCTGCACGAACTGCCAGGCGACGCGGCCCGAGCGCGAACCGCGCGTCGTCGACCATTCAAGTGCCTCGCGCTCCAGCGCGTCATCGTCGACCTTGACGCCGAAATGGCTGCAATAGCCCCGCACCATGGCGAGATATTCGTCCTGGCTGCAGCGGTGGAAGCCAAGCCAGAGGCCAAAGCGATCCGACAGCGAGACCTTCTCCTCGACGGCTTCGCCGGGATTGATCGCGGTCGAGCGCTCGTTCTCGATCATCTCGCGCGCCAGCAGATGGCGGCGGTTGGAGGTGGCGTAGAGGATGACGTTCTCCGGCCGACCTTCGATGCCACCTTCCAGCACCGCCTTGAGCGATTTGTAGGACGCATCATTGCCGTCGAAGGAGAGATCGTCGCAGAACACGATGAAGCGGAAGGACGAGGCGCGTAGCTGCTCCATGAGCGCCGGCAGGCTTTCGATGTCCTCGCGATGAATCTCGATCAGCTTCAGTCTGTCGGCCGGTTTGCGCTCCGCGTTGATGCTGGCATGCGCCGCTTTCACCAGCGACGACTTGCCCATGCCGCGCGCGCCCCAGAGCAGCGCGTTGTTGGCGGGCAATCCGTTGGCGAAGCGCTCGGTGTTCTCCATCAGGATGTCGCGCATCCGATCGACGCCCTTGAGCAGGAACAGTTCGACGCGGCTGACGCGCGGCACCGCCGCAAGACGGCCGTCCGGATGCCAGACGAAAGCGTCCGCCTGCTTGAACGATTCGCGTTCGGCGGCGGGCTTGCCTTGAGCGGCGAGGTGCGCCGCGATCGTCTCCAGCGCGCGAACGATGCGCTCCTGGGAGACGCTTTGGTTGGCCTTCGAAGTCGTCTTGGAAGTCGCCTTGGAAATCGTCTTGAAAGCCGCTTTGACGGCCGCCTTGGGACGTTTTGCCGCGACGCCGGCTGGTTTCGCGGCAGGGGTGCGGGGGCCTTTGCCGGCCGGGCTTTTGCTTGGTTTTTGGGGCATGTCCGAAGTTCCTGAGAATGCAGCCTTATCGGGCCTGAGCGCGCGCCGCAAGGTGGCTAAAAGGGCGGTCTGGCAGCGTTGCAATTGGGGCAATGGCCGCTATAGTCCGCGCGAATTTGACCGAACCGGTCGCCATCTGGGCCTGACCGGTTTTCCCCCGTTCTCACGAGGATCGTCCGAATGCTGATTACCCCTGCGTATGCCCAGGCTGCGGGCGCCGGCGACACCAGCGGCATGTTGATGTCGCTGCTGCCGTTCGCCCTGATCTTCGTGATCATGTACTTCCTGATTCTGCGTCCGCAGCAGAAGAAGGTCCGTGACCACGCCGACCTCGTGAAAAACATCCGCCGCGGCGACACCGTGGTGACCTCGGGCGGTCTCGTCGGCAAGGTCACCAAGGTCGTCGACGACGACCAGATCGAGTTCGAGATCGCCGATGGCGTGCGGGTGCGGCAGATGCGCTCGATGGTCTCCGGCGTGCGCGCCAAGGGGGAGCCGGCCAAGGAATCCAAGGAAAGCGCCAAGGAAGACGCCGCGTCGAAGTAAGTGCTTCCGCGAGTCTCTCAAGTTTTCCTGCAAATCTCCTGATCTGACAGGTCCAGTCGATGTTGTATTTCACGCGGTGGAAGGCGCTCGGGATTATCCTGACGGCGCTGATCGTGTGCCTCTGCGCGGTCCCGAACTTCTTCTCCGAAGCGCAGGTCAAGACCTGGCCCGCCTGGGCGCAGCGGAAGCTCGTGCTCGGCCTCGATCTCCAGGGCGGCTCCTCTTTGCTGCTCGAGGTCGATTCCAACTATGTGAAGAAGGAAAAGCTCGATCAGATCCGCGACGACGTCCGTCGCGTGCTGCGCGAGGCCAAGATCGGCTTTACCGGCGGCGTCACCGTGCGCAACGACGCGGCCGAGGTTCGCATCACCAAGGAATCCGACCAGCAGCCGGCGCTGGCCAAGCTGCGTGATTTGGCCCAGCCGCTCGGCGGCCTGATGGGATCCAGCGGTCAGCGCGACCTCGAAGTGACTGACGCCGGGGGCGGATTGATCCGCCTGAGCATCCCGCAGGGCGCGATGCTCGACCGTTTGCGCAAGACCATCGAGCAGTCGATCCAAATCGTCGAGAAGCGCGTCAACGAGCTTGGCACCGTCGAGCCTATCATCCAGCGTCAGGGTAACGACCGCATCCTGGTGCAGGTCCCCGGCCTTCAGGATCCGACCCGCCTGAAGGAGCTGCTGGGCAAGACTGCGAAGCTGGAATTCCGCATGGTCGATCCCTCGGTGCCGCCAGACCAGGCGCAGCAGGGCACGTTGCCGCCGGACACCGAGTACCTGCCGAGCGCCTCGCCGCCGCCGCCCGGCGAGGTGGTCAAGAAGCAGGTGCTGGTTGCGGGCGGCGATCTAACCGACGCCCAGGCGACCTTCGACCAGCGTAGCAATGAGCCGGTCGTCAGCTTCAAGTTCAATAGCTCGGGTGCGCGCAAGTTTGCGCAGGCCACGCAGGAGAATGTCGGGCTGCGCTTCGCAATCATTCTCGACAACAAGGTGATCTCCGCCCCGGTCATTCGCGAGCCGATCACCGGCGGCCAGGGCCAGATCTCCGGCAGTTTCACCGTGCAGTCGGCCAACGACCTCGCGATCCTCTTGCGCGCCGGCGCGCTGCCGGCGCCACTGACTGTCGTGGAGGAACGCACTGTCGGGCCGGGCCTCGGCCAGGACTCGATCGAGAAGGGTGAACTTGCTGCCTATGTCGGTTCGATCATGGTCGTCGTGTTCATGCTGTTGACGTATCGGCTGTTCGGCGTGTTCGCCAACATCGCCGTCTGTATCAACGTCGCCATGATCTTCGGCCTGCTGTCGCTGCTCAGCGCCACGCTGACCCTGCCGGGCATCGCCGGCATCGTGCTCACGGTCGGTATCGCGGTCGACTCCAACGTGCTGATCTATGAGCGCATCCGCGAGGAATTGCGCGGCGGGAGAAGCCCGATATCGGCGATCGACGCAGGCTTCAAGCGGGCGCTTGCCACCATTCTCGACTCCAATATCACCACCTTCATCGCCGCTGCAGTGCTGTTCATGATCGGCACCGGTCCGGTGCGCGGCTTCGCAGTGACGCTCGGCATTGGCATCATCACCACCGTCTTCACCGCCTTCACAATGACCCGCCTGATCGTCGCATGGTGGGTGCAGTGGAAGCGGCCGAAGACCGTGCCGATTTGATCATTCGAGGCCGGCCGTGACCACTACTCAAATCGTTCTCATCTCCCTCGGCGTCGTTATTGCCGTGCTGACCGTGGTCAGCGTGCTCGGGCTGCTGCCGTCGCTGCGCATCGTGCCGGATGACACGCATTTCGACTTCACCCAGTTCCGCCGCATCTCGTTCCCGATCTCGGCGACGCTCTCGATCCTCGCCATCGTGCTGTTCTTCACGCACGGCCTGAATTTCGGCATCGACTTCAAGGGTGGCACCCTGATGGAGGTGCGTGCCAAGTCAGGCACGGCGGACATTGCGCAGATGCGGTCCACCCTCGGCAGTCTGGGCCTCGGAGAAGTCCAGCTGCAGCAATTCGGCGGCCCCGCCGACGTGCTGCTTCGCGTTGCCGAGCAGCCGGGCGGCGACAAGGCGCAGCAGGCAGCTGTCGACAAGGTCCGCGCTGCCCTCGGCGACTCCGTGGACTATCGCCGCGTCGAGGTGGTGGGGCCGCGTGTCTCCGGCGAACTGCTGAGCTACGGCATGCTCGGCCTGATGCTGGCGATCGTCTCGATCCTGGTCTATCTCTGGTTCCGCTTCGAGTGGCAGTTCGCGCTCGGCGCCATGATCGCCAACGTGCACGACATCGTGCTGACGATCGGCTTCATGTCGATCAGCCAAGTCGATTTCGACCTGACCAGCATCGCGGCGCTTCTGACCATTTTGGGCTATTCACTCAACGACACCGTCGTCATCTACGACCGCATCCGTGAAATGCTGCGGCGCTACAAGAAGATGCCGATGCCGCAGCTCCTCAACGAGTCCATCAACTCGACCCTGTCGCGCTCGATCATCACCCATTTCACCGTGACGCTGGCGCTGCTGGCCCTGCTGCTGTTCGGTGGCCATGCCATCCACAGCTTCACCGCGGTGATGATGTTCGGCGTGGTGCTGGTCGGCACCTATACCTCGATCTTCATTGCGGCCCCGATCCTGATCTATCTCGGCGTCGGCGAGCATCGCGAAGATGCGGTCGATAAGGCTACGCCGACGAAGAAAAGCAAGGCATGATCCGAACCGCATGCCCTCGCAGGAGTTTGCGAGGGCAGTAGGCTCATTCGGACGAAGCTCATGGCCGGCGATCCCAACGCACCGCATTTCCCCCGCTCGGCGCCGATCGAAGCTTATGGCAAGGGCGGCTTTGCCTTTGCCGGCATGTCGCATCGGGGATCGCTGCTTTGCTTGCCCGACGCGATCTGGGCCTGGGACATAACGGACCCCGCGAAGATCGACCGCTATTCGCTGGATCGGGTCTTCAAGTCCGCCAACAGCATCGATACGCTCCTGATCGGCACCGGAACCGGGGTCTGGCTGCCGCCGGCGGAACTGCGCCAGGCGCTCAAAGCGGCGAGGGTGGTTCTGGATACGATGCAGACCGGTCCGGCCGTGCGTACCTACAACATCATGATCGGCGAACGGCGGCGCGTCGCGGCCGCGCTGATCGCCGTGCCATGAGTGGCTCTGTGCCGCCGCCGGATTCTGCCGCGTTCTGTGCTGACCTCGTGCGCAGCCACGACTTTCCGCGCTATGCCGCGACCCTGTTCGCGCCTGCTGCCGAGCGCCGCGCGCTGCTGGCGCTCTATGCCTTCAATGTCGAGATCGTCCGCGTCCGCGACCAGGTGACCCAGCCATTGCCCGGTGAAATCCGCCTGCAATGGTGGACCGACATGCTGTCGGGCCAGGTCCATGGCAGCGCCGAGGGCAATCCGGTGGCGGCGGAGCTGCTCCGCGCAATCCGTGATTTCGACCTGCCGGTCGAACCGCTGTCGCTACTCGCCGACGAGCATCAATTCGATCTCTACAACGACCCAATGCCAACAATGGCGGCGCTGGAGGGCTACCTCGCGGCGACCTCATCGGCGCTGTTCGATCTCGCCGCCCGGATCATGGGACCATCGTCGGAGGCGGCCGAGCATCTCGCCCGCCATGCCGGGCTGGCGCAGGGCATCGTAGAGGTCATCGCCAATCTGCCGCGCGATGCGGCGCGCCGGCAATTGTTCCTGCCGCAGCAGGTGCTGGCGAGCCACGATTGCGACGTGGAAGACGTCTTCGCCGGCAAGGAGACGCCAAACTTGCGCGCCGCGCTGGACCAGCTCTCGGCCGAGGCGCGGCAACATTTGACGACGGCCTTGTCGCTGCTGGTGGAGGTGCCGGCATCAGTGCGTCCAGCGTTCCTTCCGCTCGGACAAGCGCGGGCCGACCTCAAGCGCCTGTCGCAGCCCGGGCGCAATCCTTTTACGCCGCAGCCATCGTCGCGGCTGCGTACGCTGTGGACGCTTTGGCGGGCTTCACGTTCGCGGGAATTTACCAAATAGCCGTTGGCTTATCGCCGGAGCCGGGCAAATGCTCTATGCTGTCCTATGGCTGAGTTGTCCCAAAGCATCTCCTCTGATCTCAGCGGCCTTCCGGTCGGACCGGATGACATCCATGCCGCCGCCGAGACGATCCGCGGCGCCGTCGTCGAGACGCCCTGTAGCTACAGCCGCACGCTGAGCCATATCTGCGGCTGCGACATCTGGCTGAAATTCGAGAACCTCCAGTTCACGTCCTCGTTCAAGGAGCGCGGCGCGCTCAACCGCCTCAAGGCGCTGACGCCGGAGGAGCGCGCGCGGGGCGTCGTCGCGATGTCGGCGGGTAATCACGCGCAGGGCGTCGCCTATCACGCCAAGCGGCTCGGCATCCCCGCCACCATCGTCATGCCGGTCGGCACGCCCATGGTGAAGGTCGAGAACACCAGGCATCACGGCGCCGAGGTGGTGGTGACGGGCGCCACGCTGGAGGAGGCGGCCGCGTGTGCGCGCAGCCACGGCGAAGCCCATGGCATGATTTTCGTCCATCCTTATGACGATCCGCTTGTGATCGCGGGGCAGGGCACTGTCGGGCTGGAAATACTCAAGGCAGTGCCGGAGCTCGATACGCTGGTCGTCCCGATCGGCGGCGGTGGCCTGATCAGCGGGATCGCCATTGCCGCGAAATCGATCAAGCCGTCGCTGCGGATCCTCGGCGTCGAGGCCTGGCTCTACCCCTCGATGTACAACGCCATCCATGACGGCAATCTGCCGGCACGCGGCGACACGCTCGCGGAAGGCATCGCGGTGAAATCGCCCGGCAAGATCACGGCCGAAATCGTCCGCCGCCTCGTCGACGACATTGCGCTCGTCAACGAAGCCGAGCTTGAGCGCGCGGTGGCGACCCTGATCTCGATCGAGAAGACGGTCGTCGAAGGCGCCGGGGCCGCCGGTCTCGCCGCGCTGATGTCCGACCCGTCCCGTTTCGCCGGCCAGAAGGTCGGGCTGGTGCTGAGCGGCGGAAATATTGATACACGGCTGATCGCATCGGTCCTGACCCGCGAGTTGGCGCGCGAGGGACGGCTCACCCAGCTGTCGCTCGACATCCCCGACAGGCCCGGCCAACTGGCTGCGGTCGCGGCACTGCTGGCCGAGGCCGGCGCCAACATCATCGAGGTCTCGCACCAGCGCACCTTCTCGGATCTTCCGGCCAAGGCGACGTTGCTGCAGTTGGTGATCGAGACCCGCGACAGCGCCCATCTCGACGAGGTCATGGCGAAGCTTGGCGCATCCGGATTGAGTGCGCGCTGTACCTGATTGGCGCGACCGTTATTCCGGCAGGCCGGCGGCACGAAGCGCCTCGCCAAGGGACGACGCAAGCGACGGGGAACAGTTAACGCCTGAGAACTGCCGGCTGTAGCGAAACGTCGGGTGCAACTCGAGCACCCGGGCGGCCGCCGCCCTCGCTTCTTCCAGACGTCCGAGCTTTGCGAGCGCCGCAGCCAGTTGCACATAGGTAATGCTGTGTCGAGGATTGGCCTGAACCGACCGGTAGGCCGCACGACATGCTTCTTCATATCGACCGCGGTGGAAGTGACCCATGGCTTGCGCGTCGAACGCAGCAAAGGCCCAGGGATCGAACGGACTGAGCCGCACGCCCCTTTCGCTCCACTCGATGGCGCGGTCGGCTTCGCCGCTCCAGCCGAGCATGACGCTGCCGAGGATGTAGGTCAGCGCCGATGATGGGCTGATGGCGAGTGCGGCGTCGAGTGCAGTGAATGCTGCGGAACGATCGTGCCCATCCATGCCGATCGAAAAAGCCGCAAGGGTGAGAGCAAGCGCGTCATCCTGTCCGTGGATCAGAGCCGACCGTGCATGATGGATCGACGCGGCCCGATTGACCGCCTGCAAACCGGCTCGAAGGAACAGGCAATGGTGGCACATTGCGGCATTGCCGTGCGCTAGCGCATACGTGGGCTCAAGCGCGATCGAACGTGCGAGCAGCACAAGGGCTTGCGTGACCTGCTCTGGCATTCCGGAATCGACATCCGGCTGGGCCCGCAGGACAAGATCATAGGCATCGAGGCTGTCGGGCCGTTGGCGCTTGACCCTGTTGAATTCGGCGCGCCGCAGGCTCGGCGCAATGGCGCCGACGACCGATAGGGCGATGTCATCCTGGAGGGCGAAAACGTCCTCGGACCCGCGGTCGTAGCGCTCGGCCCACACATGCCCGCCGGTCGACGTATCGATCAACTGACCAGTGATGCGGACCGTTGTGCCGGTCTTCCGGACGCTGCCTTCCAGCACATACCGGACGCCAAGCTCGCGGCCGACCTGTTTCAAGTCTACCGCACGGCCCTTGTATATGAACGTCGAATTCCGCGCGATTACGAACAGCCAGTTGATGCGCGACAGTCCGGTGATGATGTCGTCGACCATCCCTTCGGCAAAGTAGTCTTGCTCTGCATCACCGCTCAGGTTCGCGAAGGGCAAGACCGCGATTGACGGCCTGTCAGGCAACATCAGCGATGGCGCTGCGGAGGCGGCGGATGCGTGATCCCGATGGGACGTCGTAACGGAGGGACCCACATAGCGATAGCCACGCCGTGGCAGGGTCTCGATCCAGCGGGCCTCTCCAGAGATATCTGCCAAAATGCGCCGCACAGCAGCGATTTGGACGGTCAAATTACTGTCCTCGATTGCCTGGGCAGGCCACGCCGCCTCGATCAAGGCTTCCTTGGACACCGGCGCGCCGGCCCGTTGCACGAGCAGGGCCAAGAGCAGGACGGCTCGCTGGCCGAGGGGGATCGGCTCGGCACCGTGGAAAAGGATTCCTGCATCGGCGTCGAGACGGAATGGACCAAATTCAAGGATCATGGCCATTGCCAAAGAAGGGCACATTTCGGAGGTTTTTTGCAATGTTTTCCGAACGGCTTCACCACTTTCAGGAGCCGCTGGATCACCATGGCGTGATTTTCAGCAGAGCCGCACCGAGCCATGGAGGGTCACATGAACGCCAAACCGCTCATCCGCAGGTCCGGCGAGACCAAGGGAATCATGCTGCGCGGTCAACCGATGGCCTTCCTGGTAACCGGCGAAGATACAAAGCACACCAGCATGTTCGACTGGACGATACCGGCAGGGTTCGCCACAGGCCGGCACGTTCATCGCGTGCAGGAAGAGACCTTCTACATGCTGGAGGGCGAGTGCGAATGGCATGTCGGTGACGAAGTCGTCCGAGCGGCACCGGGGACCTATCTCTTCATTCCCCCCGGCGTCCCGCACAACATCACCAACGTCAGCGAGAAGCCAGCGCGCGTGCTCATGACGGTCTCTCCACCGGGACACGAACGCTACTTCGAGGAATTGGCCAAGCTGACCGCAAGCGGAGCCCCGGACGCGAAAGCCATCAGTGAATTGCGCGCCCGTTTCGACACCGACCAGCTGTCGGCGCTGACAACGAAAGGTTGAAGGCCATGTGCTGGGGCGACGGCGGATCGGCTTCGAACTCGATTCGGTCGAGCAGGTTCTTGCGCCTTGCTATCGGGGCGTCAAAGCTTCCAGGTGGGCGATCAGCCGATCGATCTCGGCTTCCGTATTGTAGTAATGCGGGGAGGCGCGCACCACCGGGGGCAGCGCGCGAATTTCGGCATCGATGCGCGTGCTCGATGGATCTGACGCACCGATCGTGATGCCGGCGGCGGCCGCGTCGCTGACGATCGTGTCCGCCTCGTACCCTTCCACCGTGAAGCTGACGATGGCTCCCGGCGCGCGTCCGAGGTCGCGAACTCTGATGCCGCGAATGGTCGCAAGGCCGCCCCTTAGGCGGTCCGCCAACATGCGGCAACGCTGCTCGATGGGGCCGATCCCGATATCGAGGGCATAATCGACAGCCGTGCCCAGCCCAAGCCGGGCTGCGTAGTTGTTCTCCCAAGTCTCGAAACGACGCGCATCGTCACGCAGCCGATAAGCGTCCCGGGAGACCCAGGGTGCGGCGAAGTGGTCGATCATTGGCGGTTCGAGCTGCTGCAGCATCGCGCGGCGGACGTAGAGGAAGCCGGTGCCGCGCGGGCCGCGGAGGAATTTACGTCCAGTCGCCGACAACATGTCACAGCCGATGGCCTCGACGTCGACCGACATCTGTCCGACCGCCTGGCAGGCGTCGAGCAGATAAGGAATGCCTCGCGCTCGTGCGATCTTGCCGACGGCCGCAGCCGGATTGACCAGCCCGCCATTGGTCGGAACCCATGTGATCGCAATCAGCTTCACGCGCCCATCGATCATGCGTTCGAGCGCGTCAACGTCGAGCTCGCCGCTAGCATCGCTCGGCACGATGTCGATCGAGACGCCTGTTCGCTTGGCGACCTGGAGAAAGGCGACATAGTTGGCAGCGTACTCCGCCTCGGCGGTCAGGATCCGGTCGCCCTGACGAAATGGAAGCGCGTAGAACGCCATCTGCCAGGCAACCGTCGCGTTCTCCATGAGGGCGATCTCATCAGGCGCGGCATTCAGCAGGCGGGCCACTGAGCCGTAGACGGATTCAAGCCGGGGCGCCTCACGGTCGGCGGCGGCATAGCCTCCGATCTCGCTCTCCAGATCGATGTGTTCCTTCATCGCCGCAACAACCGGCGCCGACATCAGCGCCGCGCCCGCGTTGTGGAGATAGGCGAGCCGAGAGGCAGCCGGGGTGTCGCAACGAATTCGGTCGATATCCATCATCCATACCTCCGCGTCTCGCGATCCTCGTGCATGGATTAAACGCGTCGAGGGATGCGGGCAAGATGGCCGGGCTTGGTCTCAGATCGGGCTTGGTCTTAAATGCAGAGGCCGAGCAGCTTGATGTGGCAGCCGCCGGATTTGGGCTTGCTTGCAGGAGCGGCTTCGCGTTTCACGGCAACCAGGGGCTCCTTGTCCTTCTTGCCTTTGCCCTTCGGTTCGTAGTCGCCGGCGATCACCATCGCCCAATAGGTACGTTTGCCGCTGGCGTTTTTCGCGCTCGCGATCCCCACGCGGGAAGCGTTGTGCAGCAGCAAATTCTTGCGGTGTCCCGACGAGTCGATCCACTGTCCGAGGGTCTTCTCGAAATTGTCGTAGCCGTAGGCGATGTTCTCGGCGGCGCGGCCTGCGCCGGCCGGTGCGACGCGGCGGTTGAACGGGCCGAGGGCGTCGTGACTGAGGTCGTCCTTCGTCGCCATCGCGCGCGCCTGGTCCATGGCGATGCGGTCGAGGGTCGAATCGCGGACGACGCGGACCTCACCATGCTTGAGGCGGAAGCTGGAGATCAGCTCGGCCGGAGCCTCGGCCATTGCGGGCGTGGTGGCGAGCAGCAGAAGGCCGGCGATCAGGCTGCCAACCACACGATGCACCATTGTCCCCCGAATGCCCATGACCCCGCCAAGTCCTCCCGCCAAGCCCCGAATTATCCGATCGCTTCTCTATCGCCAATGTGGACGCTTCAAGGCGTGGTCCACCATGCTAGCCCGCCGGCAGGTCGGCCTCGAAATTGAAGCGGTCGCGCAGGTTCTTGCGCTGCTCCAGGATGTCCTTGAGGAAGGCGCGGTCCTGGTCGTTCTTCATCATCGGCTCGATCAGGTCGAGCTGGTTCATGGCGACCAGTTGCAGGATCTCCGTGCGCGGCTTGCCGTCCGGATTGCGTGGCAGCGCGTGCACGACCTGGATGTGTTCCGGCGGCTTCGGCCCCTTGGCGGCGGTGAGCTCGTTCCGCAACTGGCCTTCGAGCGCGGCCTGATCGGCTTCGACGAAGGCATAGAGCCCGACACCGGAGCGGCGGTCGGCAAAGGCGACGATGGCGGTGTCGCGCACGGCGGGGTTCTTGCGGATCAGTTCCGCCAGCACCGGTGCGTCGTTGACGAGCCGGCGGCCGCCGCCTTCACGATCGGTGAAGTTGAACAGGCCGCGCGTGATTGCCCGATAGACCTTCTTGCCGGTGGCGAGCCAAAGGCTGGCGGCGAACGACTTCTTCGCCAGGATCTTGCGCTCGCGCGGCGTCAGCGCTTCAGGCGCGTAGGAGCGCTTGTGCTTGAGCAGATGCCGGAGATCTTCATAGGCCAGGATTCGGTAAAGCCGGCCGCGACGTTCGAAGCAGGCCGCGAGCTGAAAGTCGGTCACGTAGGCGCGCCCGTCGCGGCCGACCAGCCAGTTCTGTTCCTTGGCAAGATCGTTGTGGCAGATGCCGGCGCGGCGCAGCCGGCGCAGCGCGGCCTTGGCCGAGCGAAAATAGGCGAGGTCGCCATGCGGTTTGGCCAGATGCAGCGCGACACCATCGACGAAGCCGCGCACCAGCGCGCGGCGTCCGGCCCACAGCAGCTCGGGGCCGACGTTCAGCCCCTTGGCGAGCACCAGCGCATGCTTTTCGCGAGCGAACAGATGGCGCGCCAAAGCGAATGACCACCACGGCACCTCGTCGAGGCGGCGCAGCACCGCGTCGACTTCGCTGTTGTCGCCACGGAATCGGCCGCGCTCGACGGTCGAGAACACGTCGCGCTTGAGCAGCACGCCCTCGGTCCAGCGCGCCGACAGTGTCGCGGCGTCGTCTTTGGGAAGGTTCATCGAAAACTCACGCCGCGGCGGCAATGCGCAGATGATCGGCGATCCAGCGATCGAGATCGGCGAGCGCCAGCGCGCTCATCGCCTGCTTCTTGGCCACCGTCTTCTCGTTCCCGCGCAGCCGGCTTCCGTCGGGCTTCTTCGTCGGTGCGCTGGCGAGCGGCGGGAACAGGCCGAAATTGATGTTCATCGGCTGGAACGAGCGCGTGCCGGGCTCGATGGTCTCGATATGGCCGCCGGTGATGTGGCCGAGCAGGGATCCGAGCGCGGTCGTGCCCGGCGGACTCGCAAGCGTCTCGCCGCGCACGTCCGCCGCCGCATAGAGGCCGGCGATCAGGCCGATGCTGGCGGATTCCACATAGCCCTCGCAGCCCGTCATCTGGCCGGCAAAGCGCAGCCGCGGCTGCGCGCGAAGGCGCAACTGGCCGTCGAGCAGCTTTGGCGAGTTGAGGAAGGTGTTGCGATGCAGGCCGCCGAGGCGAGCGAATTCAGCGTTCTCCAGCCCAGGAATGGTGCGGAAAATGCGTTGCTGCTCGCCGTATTTCAGTTTCGTCTGGAAGCCGACAATGTTGTAGAGCGTGCCGAGCTTGTTGTCCTGGCGCAGCTGCACGATCGCGTAGGCTTTTGTGGTGGGATCGTGCGGATTGGTGAGGCCGACCGGCTTCATCGGCCCGTGGCGAAGAGTCTCGGCGCCGCGTTCCGCCATGACCTCGATCGGCAGGCAGCCGTCGAAATAGGGCGTGTTGGTCTCCCATTCCTTGAACTCGGTCTTCTCGCCGGCCACCAGCGCGGCGACGAAGCCGTCATACTGCTCCTTTGTCATCGGGCAGTTGATGTAGTCGGCGCCGGTGCCGCCGGGACCGACCTTATCGTAGCGCGACTGGAACCAGGCCACTGACATGTCGATGGATTCGCGGTGCACGATCGGCGCGATCGCGTCGAAGAAGGCGAGGGCGTTCTCGTCGGTCAACTCGCGGATCGCGTCGGCCAGCGGCGCCGAGGTGAGGGGGCCCGTCGCAACGATGACGTTGCTCCACTCGGCCGGCGGCAGGCCTGCGACCTCGTCGCGGGCGATCTCGATCAGGGGATGGTCGTTCAGCGCCTTGGTGACGGCTGCTGAGAAGCCGTCGCGGTCGACCGCCAGCGCGCCGCCGGCGGGCACCTGGTTGGCATCGGCCGCGCGCATGATCAGCGAATCGAGGCGGCGCATCTCCGCATGGAGCAGGCCGACGGCGTTATTGGCGGCGTCGTCCGACCGAAACGAATTGGAGCAGACGAGTTCGGCGAGCCCGTCGGTGCGGTGCGCTTCGGTCATCCGGCTCGGCCGCATCTCGTGCAGCATCACGGGGACGCCGGCTTTGGCCACTTGCCAGGCGGCTTCGGAGCCGGCAAGGCCTGCGCCGATCACGTGCACGGTATTGGATTGGGGTCCTGTCATGGGGCGGACAGGTAGCGCTTTTCGGCGATCAGTGGAATCGCCGAGATCGAGTTTTCTGCCTTCAGATACGACAACGCCCGCACGAGGCGGGCGCTATCGGTTCGTCCGGTTAAGGGCTGAACGATATCAGCCCTGATACTGACCGGCGGCAACGCGCGGGATGTCCGAGCGATCGAGGCCGATATCGGCCAGCTCGCGATCGCTGAGCTGGGACAGCTCGGCAACATTGCGCTGATAGTCCCGGAAAGCCTGGATCATGCGGATGAGCGAGAGCAGCATTGGTAGTCTCCTGTAGTTCGATTCAGCTCTTGCCCGAGCCTCATCGTTGAAATGAATATAGGTGAGAGTGGTGCAGTGCGAAAGTTCCGATGTTGCGATGCAGCTAAGCGCTGGGTGCATGGCATTGGTAACGGGAGATTAACCCAGGAGCACTCCCGCCCAAAGAGTGGGCGGAACGGGAAAAGGAGTGCTAAAAATGCCCGTTAATTCACGGATTTATCGCAGTTCAGTCGGTTCCATTTAAGTGCAAATAGGTTGCTTTTAGGTTGTCTGCAAGCTGATTGCCTAGCTCCTATACCCAAGTCTCGCATGCGCGAATCGCATGCTTGTTGAGTATCAGAAATGAATCATAATTCATTTACCGGCACGTGCGGTACACTTCGCCAGCCGTGGGCAGCGGTGCGACTGGACCGGCGGATCGACATGACGAGGGCGCTGGTTGCAGTGCACACGCGCCGAACTATGGGGCTGCTAGGGGGCGCGCGCGAGCTGGGTAGCAAAATAAGCGATGGTCTTCGAGTAGACCTCGCTCTTGTTCCACTGCTGCAGCACCGCGAAATTCGGACTGCCCGGCTGCCAATCCTTAGCCTTCTGCCACCCATAGCCGGCAAGGTAGTTCGCGGTGGAGGCGAGCACGTCGGGGGCGCTGTGCAGGAGATCGCGCTTGCCATTGCCGTCGAAATCGACGGCGTATTTCATCCATGACGACGGCATGAACTGGGTCTGTCCGAGCTCGCCGGCCCAGGCGCCCTTCATCTCGGCCGGTGCGAGGTCGCCGCGCTGGACGATGCGGAGCGCATCCAACAGCTCGGCGCGAAATTGCTCGGCGCGCCGGCAGTCATACGCCAGCGTCGCCAGTGAGCGGATGGTCGCGAACTTGCCGGTATTGATGCCGAAATCGGTCTCGAGACCCCAGATCGCGACCAGCACCTCGCCAGGCACGCCGTAGGTCTGCTCGATACGCGACAGCACCGAGCCGTATTGCTTCATCATGTTGGAGCCGCGCGTCATGCGCGGCGGCACCATGCGGCCGGAAAATTCCTCGAAGGTTTGGCTGAAGACCTTCTGCGAGCGGTCGCGGTTGAGCACGTTCTGATCGAGCGTCACACCAGCGAGCCCGGCGGAAATGGCCTGTGGCGAGACGCCTTTGGCCGCGGCGTCGGTTTTGAAGTCTGCAAGCCACGCGTCGAAATTGCCCGAACCGCAGGCAACAGCGGCGAGCGCTGGCTGAGCGGATAGGATGGACGCGGTGATGGCTAAAGCTGCGAGGGCGAGACGAGAAATCGTCGGGGTCATTCGAGCAAATAAATTCCGTGAAGTGATCTGACCGGCGGGCGCAATCTCGATGGTAACCGCGGCCAAAGCAAGGCGTATGACAGTGCGCGATCCTGCCCGCACCGGGGCAGGATCGCATGTCACGATATCGTCAGGCGTCGGACCGATTGCGCCAAGGGAAGAGGTTGGCGGGGAAATCGGCGGCCGGCTTGCGTGGACGATGCGGGGGAGGCGGCACCGGACGCGCGCCCGGATCGGCCGCGATCACCTTGCGGTAGAGATGCCAGGTGGCATGGCCGAGCACGGGGACCACCACGGCAAGGCCGAGGAAGGCGGGAATCGTGCCCAGCGCCAGCAGGACGGCTACGATCAGGCCCCAGGCCGCCATCGGCACCGGGTTCTTCGCGACGACGCGCAACGACGTCACCATGGCCTCGAACGCGCCGGCATGGCGGTCGAGCATCAGCGGGAACGACACAGCACTGATGCAGAGAGCGGCAAGGGCGAACAGGAAGCCGGTGCCGCAGCCGACCACGATCAGCCACCAGCCTTGCCGGCTCGTGAGAACGCGCGTCAGAAAATCCGATATCCCGGATGCGCCTTCATAGCCGAAAGCGGCGACGTAGATCGCCTGCGCGGTCGCAACCCAGGTCACGAACAGGGCTAGCAGCAGCGCGCCGAGACCGAGCATGGCGCCGAAGGAGGGCGAACGCAGCACCTCCATGGCATCCCAGGCGCTGGCCTCTTCATAGCGCTCGCGCCGGCTGGAGAGCTCGTAGAGACCGAGAGCGGCGAACGGGCCGATCAGCGCGAAGCCCGCGGCCAGCGGAAACAACAACGGCAGCACTGAATAGCCCATCACCACGCGGGCGAGCACGAGGCCCAGCACAGGATAGATCACGCAGAGGATGATGGCGTGGCTCGGCACCGCCTTGAAATCTTCCCAGCCGCGCTTGAGCGCATCGTGCAGATCGGAGAGTTGGATGGTTCGGATCACCGGTCCAGCCGCTTCGGCGGTCTGGCCCATAGTTGGGACATTGCCCTGGTAGAGTGTGGCCATGGTCGCTAGCTCCCTTGCCATGCGGCCGCATCTGGCGCCAGCAACGGCGCAAGCGGCCGCTATTCTGAGTTTCGCGATCCCGACCAGACGCGAATTCTGGATGGCATCGCGAACTGAACGTCAAGCGTACGCCCATTTGCGAGTCCTGTCCCTCACGCTTGGGTGAGATTCGATGCCGCAGCGCAACCTCGACGATGTCATTCGGCCGTCATTTCGCCGCAGATAAGCTGATGCTGCGTGTTGGTTCGCGGAACTTCGCGGGCGCAATGACGCAACTTGGTCTATAAGGGCCGCTCAAGGCCCTTCCACGGGTCCTTTTCGGGGAGCAGACATGAGCATTTTCGGGAAAATTATGGGCGCGATCTTCGGTAGCCATCCAGCTTCCGCCGCGCCCGCGGGCAGCGCACCGTCGGGCAGCGCGCCCGCAGGGGCCGCGCCGAGCGGATCGGCGCCCGCGGTGGACGTTGCCTCGATCGTCGACGCGGCGGTCGCCGCGCACAAGGGCGAGAAGCTGGAATGGCGCACCTCGATCGTCGACCTCATGAAGGCGCTCGACATCGATTCCAGCCTCGCTGCGCGCAAGGACCTCGCCAAGGAGCTCGGCTACAGCGGCGACACCAACGATTCCGCGACCATGAACGTCTGGCTGCACAAGCAGGTGATGTCCAAGCTCGCCGCGAATGGCGGCAAGCTGCCGCCGGAGATCAAGCACTGACCGATCGCCCGGTCATAACCCAAGGGCCCGCGATCGCGCGGGCCCTTTTGCATTCAGGCGACGAGATCCGCATCTTCCGGATGCCTGTCGAGATAGTCGACGACGAAGCCGCAACCGGCGATCACCTTCCTGCCGTCGCGGCGGATCAATTCCAGCGCGCCCTTGACCAGCTCGGAGCCGATGCCGCGGCCGCGCAGCGCGCGCGGCGTCTCGGTGTGGATGATGATCACCGCCGACGGCGTCAGCCGATAATTGGCGAAGGCGATCTCGCTGCCGACATCGAGTTCGAAGCGGCTTCTGTCCTTGTTGTCCCGTACCGATGGCGCCATGCAAAACCCTTCCGACATGCTGCTTGCGCCTGATCTAGGCGCCTGAACCGGTCCTTGCCAAGGTGCGACCAAGAGCGGTTGCCGCAGGGGAGATATCCGGAAACTGCGTGTCCCGCTCAGCCTCATCGTGCAATCGCCGAATACGACCAGGCCATCAAGCTCGAACCGCGTCGACTAAGGCGAGGCGATCCGTGCTGCGTCGGCCGACGCGCGCGGCTCGGCGACAAACAGGGTACGATTGCCGATTTCAGGAAGGCGCTGGAATTGAAACCGGGCCTGCAGACCGCACAGGAGTGATTGCGGAAGCTCGGGGCGTTGTAGCTCTCGGTCGCTTCTCGCGACGACGGGGCTGGACTTCCTCCGGGTCCTGATAGTCCGGATGCTTCAATCGGTCGCCTTGGCGAGCCTGGAATCCTCCGGCTGCGCCTGCGGGTGCAGGCAGCCCTGGCAGATGACGAGGGAACGGTTGACCCTGGCGTCCCGTTCAGCCTCGATGCCATCCTGCGCCTGCCACCATTCCTTCGAATAGGGATGAAGCCCGGCTTGCGATCTGTTGCGCTCGGATCGGGCCGTCCGTGCTGGTTCTGAAGCGGCGCGCGGGTGATTGGGATTTTCGCCGGCGCCGTCCCAGGCATAGCGCGCAGGCTTGAAGACGGGATCGGAGGCGAGGTGCGCTTGTGGGCCCACGGCACATCCGGCAAGCGCCAGCGATAACAGGAGGAGGGCGGGCGCTTTGACCATGATGCGGCACTCTGTACGCGAGAACTGACCAAGGTTGCGCCGATCATGTTTAAAATTCCCTGAACGATCGCGGCTGCGCTGACGACCAATGCCAATGCGATATCTGATCCTCCTGCTCGTCCTGTTCGCAACCGCTGCGCGCGCCGAGAACGCAAAGCCGTTCAATCCTGTCGACTATCCGCCGGGCGTGCAGAAGGCCGTGCGCTACGCGAACGAGGAATGCGAGAGCCAGGGCGGTGGCGCGGTCACTTTTGCGCCCGATACGGTGCGCAGGATCGATCTGACCGGCGACGGTCGCGACGACTACATCGTCGATTTCAGCGAGACCAGATGTGGCGATCGCGAGACGACCTATTGCGGAACCGGCGGCTGCGTCATGAACATCCTGGTCACGTTGCCGGACGGCAGCGTGCAACCCGTCTTCGATGGCCGTGTCCGCGGCTACGAGATCAAGCCAAAACCAATGAAGCGGGGTGCGGCGCGCACCATCCGCTTCGATCTGCATGGCAGCTATTGCGGCGGCTTTGGTGCGCAGGCCTGCGTCAAGGAGAAGGCCGTTGCGGCAACACCATTCGCATTCAGGCAGCCGTAGGGCAGGCGTGCGGCCGACGGTCTTGCGAGGTCGTGGGCGATGGCGATAAATGGGCTGCAATGAGCGGGCGGCTCGCGTGCCGTCCGCCGCCGAAGAGGAAGCCCGATGCAGCCCCTGCGCATGTCCCGCCGCGTCATGAATCTCGCTCACATGTTGACCCAGAATGCGCGGCGGCATGGGGCGCGTCCCGGTTTCGTCTGGGGCGACAGGTCCTGGACCTGGCGGGAGATCGACGCGCAGGTCTCGGCGCTGGCGGCTGCCCTCGCGGCGCGCGGCATCGCGAAGGGCGACCGCATCCTCGTCCATTCCAAGAACGGCGATGAGATGTTCTTCTCGATGTTCGCCGCGTTCCGGCTCGGCGCGGTCTGGGTACCCACCAATTTCCGCCTGATGCCGGACGAGGTGACTTATCTTGCGCAGGCCTCCGGGGCGAGGGCGTTTCTGTGCCATATCGATTTTCCCGAGCACGCGACGGCCGTGAGCGGTGGCGCGCTGGAATTCACCTGGAGCGTCGGTGGCAAGGCCTCGTTCGGCGAGCGCTCGGTGGCCGATGCCGTTGGTTCGCAGGCCGGCGCCGTGGTCGAGAACGTCGCGGTCGAGCACGACGATCCCTGCTGGTTCTTCTTCACGTCGGGCACCACCGGCCGCTCCAAGGCTGCGGTGCTCACCCACGGTCAGATGGGTTTTGTCGTCACCAACCACCTCGCCGATCTCACCCCCGGCGTCACCGAATCGGATGCCTCGCTGGTGGTGGCGCCGCTGTCGCATGGCGCGGGCGTGCATCAGCTGGTGCAGACCGCGCGCGGCGTGTGCACCGTGCTGCTGTCGACCGAGAAATTCGACATCGACGAGGCGTTCCGCCTGATCGAGGCGCATCGGGTCAGCAATCTCTTCGTGGTGCCGACCATTCTGAAGATGATGGTCGAGCATCCCGCCGCCGACAAATACGATCATTCCTCGCTGCGCCAGGTGATCTATGCGGGTGCGCCGATGTATCGTGAGGACCAGAAGGCTGCGCTGAGGAAGCTCGGCAAGGTCATCGTGCAGTATTTCGGCCTCGGCGAGGTGACCGGCAACATCACCGTGCTGCCGGCGGCGCTGCATGATCCCGAGGACGGGCCGCACGCGAAGATCGGCACCTGTGGCTTCGAGCGTACCGGCATGCAGGTCTCGATCCAGGACGACGACGGCCGTGAACTCGGCGCCAACCAGAGCGGCGAGATCTGCGTGATCGGCCCCGCGGTGCTTGCCGGCTACTACGACAATCCCGAAGCCAATGCGAAGGCGTTCCGCAACGGCTGGTTCCGCACCGGCGATCTCGGTCACATGGACGAGGAGGGGTTCGTCTACATCACGGGACGAGCCTCCGACATGTACATCTCCGGCGGCTCCAATATCTATCCGCGCGAGATCGAGGAGAAGATCCTGACCCATCCCTGCGTCGGCGAGGTTGCGGTGCTCGGCGTGCCCGATGCGACCTGGGGCGAGGTCGGCGTTGCCGTCTGCGTCGTCCGCGAAGGCGCGAAGCCGGTGAGCGAAGCGGAGATGGCGGCATTCCTGTCGCCCAAGGTGCCGCGCTACAAGATGCCGAAGCGGTTCTTCTTCTGGGAGGCCTTGCCGAAATCCGGCTACGGCAAAATTCCGAAACGGATGGTTCGCGACGAGCTCGAGGCGCGCGGCCTGCTCGATCTCGACAAGACACGGACGGGCTGAGCAAAGGTCATGCGCAGCATCAAGCAGCCTGGCGTGCCGGTCGCCGAACGCATCCAGTGGGTGGAGGCGAGGGGACGCGCTTTCTCTTTCACGCTTCAAGCAGGTCTGCCGCTGCTGGAGGCGGCACGCCGTGGTTTTGCCGCGGAGGGATTGGCCGGCGGTGTGCTCAACTTCGGGCGCGGCGCGCTCGGGCCGTTCGGGTATGTCATGCCGGCGCTGTCGAAGACCAGCGAGAACGCCGCGTTCTACAGCGACACATTCCGACCGGGCGGCGTGACGCGCACCAGGCTCGCCAGCATGACGCTGGGCATGCGCGATGGCGCGCCGTTCTTTCATTGCCATGGGCTGTGGACGGAGGCCGATGGCCGCGCCGGTGGCGGCCACATGCTGCCGGACGAGACTGACGTCGCCGAGCCGTTCGAGGTCGAGGCCTTCGGTCTCGATGGTGCGATGTTCAGCGCAGAGCCCGATCCCGAGACCAATTTCAAGCTGTTCGGGCCCGTGGCGGCTGCGCGCACCGGCGCACGCACGACCAGCCGCGCTTTCGCGCTGCGGCTGCGCCCCAATCAGGATTTCGCCCTCTGTCTCGAAGACTTCTGCCGCGCGCAAGGCATCGCGCGCGCCAGGATCCATGGCGGTGTTGGTTCGACCATCGGCGCCCGATTTACCCATGGCGGGGTGACCGAGCCCTTCGCGACCGAGCTTGCGGTGACAGCCGGCACGATTGCGGCCGGCTCCTCCGGCGCGCTCGAAGCCGCACTCGACGTCGCGCTGATCGACTACACCGGCGGCATGGCGGAGGGCCGTCTGATCCGTGGCGACAATCCCGTGCTGATGACCATGGAGCTGGTGCTCGAGGTGTTGGGCTAGCCCCGGCGAGCGATCATCAGTGGGCGCGTAGCCTGGCGATGGCCAAGTATGTGGAGTCACTGATCCCCGAACTCGATCCCTGAAACAGATTGAGCAGGGGGGATTGGCCCTGGCCGGTGCTCTGGCTGTTTCTGATGTCATACATGGCGGAGAAACGGTTCAGCAGCTTCGTAACCTTCGCGGGATCGGACAGATCCTTGATCTTCATGAACCTGTCCACGAACTTGGCCTGCTGATCGATCGGCATCGCCGCCATCGAGTCAGGCAGATCGAAGGTGGTCCTGAACACCTCCGAAAGAGCCTTGTCGGCCAAGATGTCGTACGCGGACGTGATGTCCCCCGCCTTTCGCTGGAAATAGAGCGCCAGGCGCACGCCGGGATTGGCATCCCCTTGCTGCTGCTCCAGGCTTTGCTCGACATAGTTCGCCTGTGTTTCCCGGAACTGATCCCGCTTCTGCGGACCCATCATCGGAAGACGCGCGACGTTGCCTTTGCTGTCGAAATTGAACGACGCCACGATTTCGGCAAAGCGAGGATCGCTCTCGGTGTTCGCGAAGCTCTTTGGATCGTTCAGATCGGAGCTGAAGATCTTCTTGAGAAAATCGGTGCTGACCCTCCTGGGATCCAGACCCTTGGCCAGGAGAATGAAATCGACCATCGGCCTGTTTGCGAGAAGATCGGAAACACTGTCGATGCCGGCGATGGCCTGCTGATATTCCGACGCATCCTTCGTGGCCTGGGCCCGAACCGCGGCCTGCTGTTGGGGCGTTGCCGTGCTGGCGCTCTTCACCGCCCCAATGACGTAGTCCTTCGCGATCTGGAGGACTTCAGCCGAGTCCTGGGCCACCAAGGGGGTCGTCAGATTGCCCTTTGCGTCGAAGTTGAAGGCGCGGGCCAGTCCCAAATATCGATTGTCCTTGAGGGTATAGACGTAGCTCTTGGGGTCGTTGATGTCGCTTTCGAGCACGGCCCTCACAGTCGCCGGCGACACGTTTGCGGGATCGAGGCCGACGGCTCCCAGCGCAAAATCATATACGCCTGGTGTCGATACGAACGCCTCGACTGAATTGATCTTGAGGATGGCAGTTCTGAATTGCCTGATTGCAAAGGCTTCGTTCAACGGGCTTGCCGCCGAATAGACGTCGGACTTGCTGTCGTCGAACTTCTGTTTCGTGATCGTGACATTTGCAGCAGTCTGCGCCGACACACCTGACGGAAGCGACCCGTCGGAGGAAAACTCGAACGCACCGGCCAGGTCGACGAACCCGCCAATCGTCCCTATCTGGTCGCTGAGGCTGGAAATGCTGCTCGCATATGACTCCAAATGATGCTTTTCGACCAGGATCTGGACGTTCAACTGGGTGACGTTCGCGCCCGGTTGCGAGAGTTGGGCGGTGTAATTGGCGATATTCAATTTGGCGGCGCTGACATCTGATTGGGCTTGAGCAAGCTGGGTGTTGAGGCCAGTCAGCTGAGACGCAAAAGTGGTGTTGACGTAGCTGTTTGGATCGGATGGATCGCTGCGCAAGACCTGGCTTATCGTGTCACGCGACCACTTGCTTTGATCGATCCCGTACGCCGAATAAACATAGTTGCGAAGACGGTCGTTGTTCAGGAGCTGGTCTGCACTGCTGATGTTGCCGATTTCGGCGCTGTAGTAATTGGAGTCGCTGGCAAGTGCATCGACCTGGTTTTTCCTGGTCGCCGTGTACAGACCGATCATCTCGTCGGTCTGGTTCTCCGATTGCGCAACCGGCGTTGCACTGCCATTGAAGGAAAATGCCGCGGCGAACTCGCGGTAACGCTTGTCGACCAGCTTGTTGACGAAGCTGTTTGCGTCGGAGAGGTCGCTCTCCAGCACCTTTTTCATGAAGGCCTTGGCGTAGGCCATGTCTTCGAGGCCATATGCCTTCGTCGCATAATGATAAAGGCGATAGTCTTTCATGAAGTCGTCGACGGACTTCACCTTGCCGATGTGGGCTTTGTAATAGGCGGCCTCTCGCGCCACGTCCTGTTGCTGTTCAACCCGCGTCAGGGACTGCTTGAGATTGCGCGTGATGTAGCTGTAACTGAAATACGTTGATACCATCGCGCACTCCTCGCGGCTCTTGCGGTCCCGGACGTCCGTCAATCATTGCGGGGTCGCGAGGTGGGGGCTGGCTTCATGCCAGGAAACTGTCTCAGCTGCGTCTTCCCAGGACGATTCTGGTTCACATTCTCAGGTTACAATTTGCGTCCAAGTGACGGATACGCAGTTTTGTTGCCGTTTGTTTCTAGCTGTTTCCCAGATGCAGCTTTCGCGAGGCTTTCGTACTTGGCATGTTGCTGTCGCCAGCGCGCCAGATAGAGTTCCACGCTCGTGCCCCGGAGAAGCTGCAACGCGTAAGCGTTGCGGCGTAGAGCCGGGATCCAGAAGCCGTGCATTTGCCGCTGCGTGGGCCCCGGCTCTGCGGCGCACCGCAAGGGCGCTGCGCCGCGTCCGGGGCACGCGCGCAAAATCGATCTTCATATTTCAAGCCACGGAGTTCGCGCAGTTTCGCATTCTCGCGGCCTGCGCGGCCCGAGTTTCGCTGCAGCCATCGCCCCCAAAATGCCGAGGGCGCAGGGAAGGCCGGGTGCTGGCTGGCACCCACGGTCCACTGTGCGAAGGTTGCGCTACAAGAGGCTGCACAGCGGCATACAGGTGAAGCCCAACACACGGCCTTCCCTGCGCAGTGGTTTTACGGCTTATGTCGTGATCTCCCCGGGGAGCGATGCACTATTGCCCCCGTCGCCTTGCGGATGGCTGATGCGCGAACCCGGTCGGGCCGCCACATCACCGCAACACTTGGCGCACAGACCCCGGGCGCCAGGACCACACGATTTTGCCGTACGCAGGCTGCGCCGGTCGTGTGCGCGACGCCTTCGCTCACGGTTTCCCGCCCTGCAAAGCCCTTCGCGCCGACGCCGCCTGCGCCCACCACGTCCCATCCCGCGTTCGTGACGATCGCGATCCGCCCCTCGGCCGGGTTGGGATGGCCTTCTATACGATAAACCGAAATACGGATAAAGAGAAATATTTCTGCGTGCCGTGATTGACCCTCTTATTGGGTGTTTTGCCCGCCGGGCGGCAAGGGGTTGTGGGCCGCGCGGACGCTCGCCGCAACGCGGCCACGAACGGGTCTCCCCGCGGCCGCAAAATGCGCTACCATGATCCCAGCGCGCTTCAAGTCGCGCATGATCAACGAGACGCATGAGGAAACGAGATGAGGGTGACGATTGGACGGCGCACGGTCCTGGCCGCGGTGCTGACTGCCGCGGGCGCGGCGGCTTTGACGGCGGCGTTTGGCCCGGCTTCGACATCTGCTTGGGCTCACGGGCCGACCCGGCAGAAGGTGCGCGAATCCATCGAGATCAACGCCGCCCCGGCAAAGGTGTGGGCCGCAATCGGCAATTTCCAGGACATGAGCTGGCTGCCGCCGGTTACCAAGACCGAGGGCGAGAAGGGCAACGAGATCGGCGCGACGCGGAAGCTGACGCTGACGGGAGGGGCTACCGTTGACGAGGAGCTCTACAAGTTCGACGCCGCCGCCATGAGCTATTCCTACCGGATCACCAATGTGGACGTGAAGGTGCTGCCGGTGACCAATTACTCCTCGACCCTGACCGTGACGCCGAGTGCCGACGGCAAGGGCTCGACGCTGGAATGGGCCGGCGCGTTCTACCGCGGCTTTCCCAACAACGACCCGCCGCCGGAGCTGAGTGACGAGGCTGCCAAGACTGCGGTGAGCGGGCTCTACAAGGCCGGCCTCGAGTCTTTGAAGAAGAAGATTGAGAGCGGAAGCTGACGGTGCGGACGCTCGTCCTGGCGGCGCTCGCCGCCAGCCTTTGCCTGGTCGGCGTCGCGCATACGTCCGCCGAAGAGGCGTTCGTCACCAACCAGCTCAGCGACGATCTGATGATCGTGGACCTCGCCACGGCGCGCAGCGTTGCGACGATCCCGATCGGCGGCAAGCCGGCCGGCATCGCCGTCAGCGCGGACGGGCGTTTTGCCTATGTGACGAGCCCGGATGCCAAGGCCGTGACTGTGGTGGACGCAGCGACGCGGCAGGTTATCGGGCGGATCGAGGTCGGCGGCGGGCCACTCGGCATCGCGGTCGCGCCGGATGGCCGCACCGTCTATGTCGCCGACTGGTATGCCGCGGCTGTGCGGGTGATCGATACGGCCTCGCGCAGCGTCACGGCCAGCATCGCGGTCGGCGCCTCGCCGTCAGGTCTGGCGGTGACGCCGGATGGCAAGCTGCTGCTCTCGGCCGACCGCGACGACGACAGCGTCTCGGTGGTCGACACCGCGACGCGCCAGCGGGGGGCGACCATCAAGGTCGGCACGCGTCCGTTCGGTGTCACCGTCGATGCCGAGGGCAAGCGCGCCTACACCGCCAATGTCGGCTCTAACGACGTCTCCGTGATCGATATCGCCGCGGGTAACGAGATCGGCCGCGTGCCGGTCGGGATGCGCCCTTATGCGGTGGCGCTGACCTTGGGACGCGGCTTCGTCACCGATCAATATGGCGGCACTGTCAGCGTGTTCGATCTGGCGACCTTGAAGCCGATCAAGCGCATCAATGTCGGCGATTATCCCGAAGGCATCGCCGCGACCGCCGACGGCAAGCGCGTCATCGTCGCCTGTTGGGAAAGCAACACGCTCGACATCATCGACGCGGTCGAGATGAAGGTGATCGGTGAGGTCAAGACCGGCGACGGCCCGCGCGCGTTTGGGGCGTTCTTGCGGAAGACCGAGTAGGGGCGTGTAGCCCGCATGAGCGGAGCGACATGCGGGACAGGGCTCTCCTCATCCACCGGCGTTCCCGGATGTCGCTTCGCTCATCCGGGCTACTGCACCGGGGCACAGCGTCCACACAATCTCATCCATCCGCTCAAACATGTGATCCGGTGCCAGCGCCCGCAGCGCCGCCGGCGCCGCATAACCCCAGCCGACCGCGCCGCAGGCAATGCCGACAGCTCGCGCCGCCTCGATGTCGCGGACCTCGTCGCCGATCGAGATCACCTTGCCAGGCGCCACGCCGGCGCGCCGCATGACGCGGCGAAATTTCGACGGCTTGCCGAACAGCGATGCCGCGCAATCGAAATGGGCGAACAGCGCCGCGCAATCGCCGAGCTTCTCGCGCGCATTGGCTTCGCTGTCCGAGGTCACGAGCGCGAGCTGCACGCCGTTCTCCGCCAGCGTCCGCAGCATCGCCTCGACGCCCGCAAACAGCGAAATCTCGGCTGCAGCCTCCGCCTTCAGCCGCCGCGCATGCCGCGCGATCGCCGGCAGCTTCCACAGGGGCACCTCGAGCCGGCTAAGAATCTCGCGCGACGAAGCGTGCCGCAGCCCCTCGACATCCTCATCCGCAACACGGCGAAAGCCGAAGCGATCGGCGACGTCGTTGATGGTGCGCAGGAACCACGGAAAGCTGTTGGCCAGCGTGCCGTCGAGATCGAAGATGGCGAGGGAGTAGGGCATGGGCGAGGAAAGTGCCGGAGGGTCGAGAATTGAGCGGCCTGCGACCCGCTGACAGATGTTATGACAAATGCTATATTGATCTGTGTAGAGGTGACAGATGTCGGAGCTACTGGCAAGGATTACGGTTGATCCGCAGCGCATGCATGGACGCCCGTGCATTCGCAATCTGCGCATAACTGTCGCTGACGTCCTGGGGCTGCTGTCCGCCGGACAGTCGCGCGAGAGCATCCTTGAGGACTATCCGTATCTCGAAGCGGCCGATATCGACGCAGTGCTCGCCTATGCTGCCCGTCAGGTAGATCACCCGGTCATAGCGGCCAAGTAGCTTGCTTTACCTAATTGACGCTCAGCTTCCTCCGGCACTTTCGGTGGCCATGCGTCGCGCTGGGTACGATGCCGCTCATGTGGCCGAGTTCGGGATGGCAAACGCGACCGACGGGATGATCTGGAGCGAAGCCGTTTCTCGATCGGCCGTTCTCGTTACCAAGGACCGCGATTTCTCCCTCCTTCGCGCCGGAAAGAAACAGGGGCCGATCGTGCTGTGGGTCCGGGTTGGCAACATCGACAATCGTGCCCTGATCCGTCAGATCTTGAGCGCCATGCCGCAAATCAGCGAAGCGGTTGCGCGGGGGGAGGCCGTTATCGAATTTGTCGGTGGTTAGCGTGGTAAGCGGGCTCGAACCACCCTTCCTATTCCGTCGGGAGGATTTATCGACTAATGCCGCTGTCCGCGTCTGCCTTCCGGCAGACATCTCTCACAAGATGATCCTTCTTGGCTTGCTTGCAAAGCAGCTTGGTTGTCCTGACTATTTCGGTGAGAATTGGGATGCTCTTGAGGAGTGCCTGCGCGATCTCTCTTGGTTACCTACGGGACCGGTCATTCTGGAGCGCGCAGACGTGCCACTTGTTCGAGACATCGCGAATGCGAGGATCTATCTAGCGATACTCGCTGACGCGACCCACGAAACGTCGAGGTCGGATCGTCCACTCCACGTGGTATTCCCAGCTGATTTTCACGGCCAGATATCGTGGCTTCTTCGACTGTAGGAACGAGGCGCCGCTACTCCGCCGCCTCGCTCGCCGTCCTCCTCCGCTTCGGCTTCCGTGCCTTCGCCAACACCGGCGCCAGGAACTTGCCCGTATAGCTCCTCGGCGCTTTCGCGATGTCCTCAGGCGGGCCCCAGGCGACGATCTCGCCGCCGCCGTCGCCGCCTTCGGGGCCGAGGTCGATGACCCAGTCGGCGGTCTTGATGACTTCGAGATTGTGCTCGATGACGACGACCGTGTTGCCCTGCGCGACCAGCTCGTGCAGCACCTCCAGGAGCTTCTTGACGTCGTGGAAATGCAGGCCGGTGGTCGGCTCGTCCAGGATGTAGAGCGTGCGGCCGGTGGCGCGCTTTGACAGCTCCTTGGCGAGCTTGACGCGCTGGGCTTCGCCGCCGGACAGGGTCGTCGCCTGCTGGCCGACATGGATGTAGTCGAGGCCGACGCGGTGCAGCGTCTGGAAGGTCTCGCGCACGCGCGGGACCGCCTTGAAGAACTCGGCGGCTTCCTCGACGGTCATGTCGAGCACGTCGGCGATGCTCTTGCCCTTGAACAGCACCTCCAGCGTCTCGCGGTTGTAGCGCTTGCCCTTGCAGACGTCGCAGGTGACGTAGACGTCGGGTAGAAAGTGCATCTCGATCTTGATGACGCCGTCGCCCTGGCAGGCCTCGCAGCGGCCGCCCTTGACGTTGAAGGAGAAGCGGCCGGGCTCGTAGCCGCGCGCTTTGGACTCGGGCAGGCCGGCGAACCATTCGCGGATCGGCGTGAAGGCGCCGGTATAGGTTGCGGGGTTCGAACGTGGCGTGCGGCCGATCGGCGACTGGTCGATGTCGATAATCTTGTCGATGTGCTCGAGACCCTCGATGCGGTCGTGCGGCGCGGCGCCCTCGCTGGCGTTGTTCAGCTTGCGGGCGATCGCCTTGTACAGCGTGTCGATCAGCAGCGTTGACTTGCCGCCGCCGGAGACGCCGGTGACGCAGGTGAACAGGCCGAGCGGGATTTCGGCCGTGACGTTCTTGAGATTGTTGCCGCGCGCGTTGACCACCTTGATGGTGCGGCGATGGTTTGGCGGACGCCGCTCCGGCACCTCGACCTCGAGCTCGCCGGTGAGATATTTGCCGGTCAGCGAGTTGGTGTTGCGCATGATCTCGGCGGGCGTGCCTTCGGCGATGATGTTGCCGCCATGCATGCCGGCGCCAGGCCCGATGTCGAGGACGTGGTCGGCGAGCAGGATCGCGTCCTCGTCATGCTCGACTACAATCACGGTGTTGCCGAGGTCGCGCAGGCGCTTCAGCGTATCGAGCAGGCGTGCGTTGTCGCGCTGGTGCAGTCCGATCGAGGGCTCGTCCAGCACGTAGAGCACGCCTGTTAGCCCCGAGCCGATCTGCGAGGCCAGGCGGATGCGCTGGCTCTCGCCGCCGGACAGCGTGCCGGAGGAGCGGGACAGCGTGAGATAGTTGAGGCCGACGTCGAGCAGGAAGGTGAGGCGCTCGCGGATCTCCTTGAGGATGCGGCCGGCGATCTCGTTCTGCTGGGTGTTCAGCGCCTCCGGCACGGTCTCGAACCACGCGCCGGCGCCCTTCACCGACATTTCGGAGATGTCGCCGATATGCTTGCCGCCGATCTTGACGCAGAGCGCCTCGGGCTTCAGCCGAAAGCCGTGGCACGCCTCGCAGGGCACGTCGTGGAAGTACTTCGCCAGCTCCTCGCGCGCCCACTCGCTCTCGGTCTCGCGATAGCGGCGGTTGATGTTGGTGATGACGCCCTCGAACGGCTTCTTGGTGTCGTAGGAGCGGACGCCGTCCTCGTAGGAGAACTTGATCTCGTCCTCGCCGGAGCCATGCAGGATCGCGTTCTGCGTCTTCTTGGGCAGATCCTTCCATTTGGTGGTCAGCGTGAACTTGTAGTGCTTGCCGAGCGCAGTCAGCGTCTGGATGTAATAGGGCGACGAGGACTTGGCCCAGGGCGCGATCGCGCCCTTGCCGATGGCGAGCTCCTTGTCGGGGATGACGAGGTCTTCGTCGACATGCTGCTCGACGCCGAGGCCGCCGCAGGCCGGGCAGGCGCCATAGGGATTGTTGAACGAGAACAGCCGGGGCTCGATCTCGGGGATGGTGAAACCGGACACCGGGCAGGCGAACTTTTCCGAGAACAGCATGCGCTCGGGTCCGCTCTTGTCGTGGATCTTTGCGGTCTTCTTTTTCTCTTCCGCGGGGGCTGCTGCAGCCGGCGCATCGGCGAATTCGATGACGGCAAGACCCTCGGCGAGCTTCAGCGCGGTCTCGAAGCTTTCGGCGAGGCGCTGGCCGATGTCGGGGCGCACCACGATGCGGTCGACGACGACGTCGATGTCGTGCGGGAATTTCTTGTCTAGCGTCGGCGCTTCGGCGAGCTCGTGGAAGGCGCCGTCGATCTTGACGCGCTGGAAGCCTTTCTTGAGCCATTCGGCGAGCTCCTTGCGGTACTCGCCCTTGCGGCCGCGCACGACCGGCGCGAGCAGATAGAGCCGCGAGCCCTCGGGGAGCGCCAGCACGCGGTCGACCATCTGCGAGACGGTCTGGCTCTCGATCGGCAGGCCGGTGGCGGGCGAATAGGGCACGCCGACACGCGCCCACAGCAGGCGCATATAGTCGTAGATTTCGGTGACGGTGCCGACGGTGGAGCGCGGGTTCTTCGACGTCGTCTTCTGCTCGATCGAGATTGCCGGCGACAGGCCGTCGATCTGGTCGACATCAGGCTTCTGCATCATCTCCAGGAACTGGCGGGCATAGGCCGACAGCGATTCGACGTAGCGCCGCTGGCCCTCGGCGTAGATGGTGTCGAACGCGAGCGAGGATTTGCCGGAGCCTGACAGCCCCGTGAACACCACCAGCTTGTCGCGGGGAATCTCGACGTCGACGTTCTTGAGGTTGTGCTCGCGCGCGCCACGGATCGTAATTGCGCGCAGGTGTGCTCCCGCGTTCTGTTGTTGGCGCTTCGCCTTGATCACTTCATCCATCCTGGTGGTCCTCAAGGAATCCAAAAGCGCGCGATCGCGCCAACGAAACAGGCGCGCTTCGCCCGGAACCGGGATCGGCGCCGATGGGTATGTGAGCGAACGTAGGAAGAACGGGGGCGGATTTCCAGTGGCGTTTGCGAATCGTCAACGGATTGTTGGCGCGCTGGCGGCATCTGGCAGGAGCAGGGCTCGGAACCTCGCGGCGACGTGCCCGTCAAACAAAAAGGCCGGCGCAAGGCCGGCCTTTCGTAACGCGGATGCGTTGGAGCTAGGTACTGAACTCAGTACTTCGCGACCACCGGGCCCCCGAAGTGATAGTTCACGCCGACCTGCACGGTGTGGAGGTTGAGCGTTCCGGTCGGAATGGCGCCTCCGAAGTAGGTCTCGCCGCCGAGGCTGCGATAGAGGTATTCGCCCTTGACCGACCACTGCGGAGCGAAGAACGCCTCGACGCCCGCGCCGACGGTCCAGCCCGAGTGGAACTTGCTGTCGGAGACCGAGAGACCGCCCAGGGTGGCGGTGAGCTTGTTGTCGATCCAGGCGTAACCACCGGTGCCGTAGAACAGCACGTTGTTGACGGCCCAGCCGATGCGGCCGCGCACGGTGCCCATCGCGTCAGTCTTGGAGCTCAGCGAGGCGGGGATGCCACCGACGCCCGCAACGAAAACCGTACCAGCGGCCGAAGCGCTGACGTCTGCCCAGGCGCCATCGGCCTCGACGCCGAACACGACGTTGCCGGTCTGCCAGTTATAGCCGGCGGTGCCGCCGACGAAGCCGCCCTTCATCTTCGGGTCGGTCGAGGAATTTTCCCAAGCGCCACCACCGACGATACCGAGGTAGAAGCCGGTCCAGTTGTAGACCGAAGCCATGGCCACCGGCGCCTTGGTGTAGGGGCGCGCCGCGAGATCAGCGGCCGAGGCCGGGGCAGCGAGAGCGAACAAACAGGCCGAAGCCAACCAAACCTTTTTCATTTTCAACTAATCCCAGTCCCAGTTTCTGATTGTGCCTTCCACGATCGAGAAGGGCATCGGACGCGGTGGTCCAACTGATGTCTCCATACACCGGTGAAGCCGCAAGTTGTGTCACTCAAAAGTCACACCATGTGTGAAACGTAATAGTTGTTGACTGACTATTCCGAGCTGGGAAGCACAGCAAAAAAGGCCGGCACAGGGCCGGCCTTTGATCTCAAGGATATCAGAGGGATATCAGTACTTCGCGACGACCGAGCCGCCCCAGTTGAAGTGATAGTTCACGCCCACCTTGATGGTGTGAACGGTGTCGGTCCATTCGGAGCGGTTGGTGACCACTGGAGAGTATTGGATCGTGCTCCTGCCGAAATCGATGTAGTTATACTCGACCTTGGCTGACCAGTTCGGAGCGAACATGTATTCAGCGCCTGCACCGACGGTCCAGCCCCAGCGCCAGTCGTTCTGGACGAAGACGTTTCCGGGAATGCCGTCGTAGCGGTGCTGGATGTCACCGACCGCGGCACCGCCGCTGACGAACCAGAGCGCGGGGCCGGTCGAGTAGCCGAGACGGCCCTTGATGTCGCCGAAGCCACGAATCTTCGTGAAGTAGGTGTCGCCGAGGCCGGCATTAATCTCGGCCGAACGGCCGCTGATGTCGGCCCAGTGATAATCGCCTTCGATGCCGAACACGGCCGGACCGGACTGCCAATTGTAGCCGAACACCCCGCCGACGAAGCCGCCGCTCGTGTCATACCTCTGGCTGCCCGCGAAGATCGCTGTGTTCGGACCGTCGAAGAAGGTCTCGTCGCTACGACCCCAGCCGCCGCCTCCCTGCACACCGGCGTAGAAGCCGGTCCAGGTATAGATCGGTGCGGGCGCGGCCATTGGCGCCTTCGTGTAAGGACGCGCGGCCATGTCCGCCGCACTGGCCGGAGCCGACAGGCCCATCGCCACTGCACCGATTGCACCAATAAGAAGCCTATTCATTGCCAGTCTCCCCAGGTTCGTCCGCCTCTTAATGTCCCCGAAGCGGCTGATCAGGCGCGAGGGCCCATATGAACTAAGTCCGAGGCAACCGTAGCTCTGCGGAGCGGCAGAGTCCGTCTCCGAAATGCAACAAGAACGGGGCAGTGCGAGTAGCCATAACTTGCTGAATGTTAAGTTCTTTCTTCCGTTTTTTGGAACCTACAAAGGTTCCAATCGACGCGTGCCTTCCCACAGGACATCGCCGATCGATCCCACACCTTCAGTGCTGTCATTCGCCAAGAACAAATCTGGAACGAGCCGGAGGTCGATGCTATATGTGGGGATAACCGGAGGGGTGACGGACTGATCGGCGTCCGCAAGCGTTCGGCGAGCGTATACGGTCGCCTCAACAGGCACGGCGGAACGCGGGGAGCGGACCGGCCTTCTTGAATTCAATGGCATTCGGAGCGGAGAGCGGAGATGGCGGGAAGCGTCAACAAGGTCATTCTGGTTGGAAATCTCGGCAAGGATCCTGAAATCCGCCGCACCCAGGACGGGCGGCCGATCGCCAATCTGAGTGTCGCGACCTCGGAGACGTGGCGCGACAAGGCGACCGGCGAGCGCAAGGAAAAGACCGAGTGGCACCGCGTCGTGATCTTCAATGAAGGGCTCTGCAAGGTCGCCGAGCAGTATCTGAAGAAGGGCGCCAAGATTTACGTCGAGGGTGCGCTCCAGACCCGCAAATGGACCGACCAGAGCGGCGTCGAGAAGTACTCGACCGAAGTCGTGCTGCAGGGATTCAACTCCACCCTGACGATGCTGGACGGCCGTAGCGGCGGTGGGGGAGGCGGCAGCTTCGGCGACGAGCCGGGCGGCGATTTCGGCTCCTCCGGTCCAGTCAGCAGCGCGCCGCGGCGCCCTGTTGCGGCCGGCGGCGGTGGCCGCAACAGCGACATGGACGACGATATCCCGTTCTGAGCGATCACGTTCTGAGAACGCGGCGTCTCGATGCGGATGCGCCCGCCGGATCGGCGCCGCTTCTCATCTCGTGTCAGAAAATCCCACTAATCGGCAGGACGGGCTCGGGATTTCCGGGCCCGCTTCATGTTTGGGGTGAGCTCGGATTGCGGCTTGGCAAACGCGCTGACGGGGCCAGCTCGCCGCGCGGTTTTCCCCGCGTCCCCGGCGATTTTGCAAGGCCGATGCGGGGGCCGTCCGCGACACCGCTCGCAAGGGCTTAAGTTGTTGGAAAAATAGGCGGAAAAAGCGCTTCCCAGAACGCCGCGAGGGTGGTTATCAGGGGCTCGATGCGCTATATGATTCCCAGATAAAATCTCACCGGATTTCCCCTTGGCTGACGACGACGACAAGCCCGGCGACCAGCCGGCGCAACCCTCGGATATTCGCCCGGTCTCCATCTTCGAGGAGATGAAGAAGTCCTATCTCGACTACGCCATGAGCGTGATCGTGGCGCGGGCGCTGCCTGACGCTCGCGACGGTCTGAAGCCGGTGCATCGCCGCATCCTGTACTCGATGAACGAGCAGGGGCACACGCCGGACAAGAAGTACGTCAAGTCCGCCCGCGTGGTCGGTGACGTCATCGGTAAATATCATCCGCATGGCGACCAATCGATCTACGACGCCATGGTCCGGATGGCGCAGGACTTCTCCATGCGCGTGCCGCTGATCGACGGCCAGGGCAATTTCGGCTCGGTCGACGGCGATCCTCCGGCTGCCTATCGTTACACCGAAGCCCGATTGACGAAGGCGGCGCTGGCCCTGCTGGCCGACATCGACAAGGACACGGTCGATTTCCAGCCGAACTACGACAACAACGAGACCGAGCCGTCGGTCTTGCCGGCCAAGTTCCCGAACCTGCTCGTCAACGGCGCCGGCGGCATCGCGGTCGGCATGGCGACCAACATCCCGCCGCACAATCTCGGCGAAGTCATCGACGCCTGCGTCGCGCTGATCGACAACCCCGCGCTCACCATCGACGAGCTCATCAACATCGTGCCGGGACCGGATTTCCCGACCGGCGGCGTCATCCTCGGACGGCAGGGCATCCGCGCCGCCTATCACCTCGGCCGCGGCTCGGTCATGATGCGCGGCAAGGTCGCGATCGAGACCATCCGCAAGGAGCGCGAGGCGATCATCATCACCGAGATTCCCTACCAGGTGAACAAGGCGACGATGGTCGAGCGCATCGCCGAGCTGGTCAAGGAAAAGAAGATCGAGGGCATCGGCGACCTGCGCGATGAATCCGATCGCGACGGCTACCGCGTCGTCATCGAATTGAAGCGCGACGCCGTGCCGGATGTGGTGCTCAATCAGCTCTACAGGTTCACGCCGCTGCAGACGAGCTTCGGCGTCAACATGGTGGCGCTCGACAGCGGCCGTCCGCGGATCATGCATCTGAAGGACCTGCTGGCGATCTTCGTCGACTTCCGCGAGCGGGTCGTCACGCGGCGCACCAAGTTCCTGCTCGCCAAGGCGCGCGACCGCGCCCATATCCTGGTCGGTCTCGCCATCGCGGTCGCCAATATCGATGAGATGATCCGCGTCATCCGGACCTCGCCCGACCCGACCACCGCGCGCGACACCCTGATGTCGCGCGACTGGCCCGCCCGGGACGTCGAGGACATGCTGACGCTGATCGACGATCCGCGCCACCGCATCAGCGAGGACGGCACGATCCGGCTGTCGATGGAGCAGGCGAGGGCCATTCTCGATTTGCGCCTGCAACGCCTCACCGCACTCGGCCGTGACGAAATCCGCGAGGAGCTCGACAAGCTCGCCGGCGAGATCGCCGACTATCTCGACATCCTGCGTTCGCGCGACCGCGTGCTGGGAATTATCAAGTCCGAGCTCGCCGAAGTGAAGGCCGAGTTCGCGACCCCGCGCCGCACCGTCATCATCGAGCAGGAAGGCGAGGTCGAGGACGAGGACCTGATCCAGCGCGAGGACATGGTCGTCACCGTCTCGCACGCCGGCTACGTCAAGCGCGTGCCGCTGTCGGCCTACCGGGCCCAGCGCCGCGGCGGCAAGGGCCGCGCCGGCATGCAGACCCGCGACGAGGATTTTGTCAGCCGGCTGTTCGTGGCGTCCACGCATACGCCGATGCTGTTCTTCTCTTCGCGCGGCCAGGTCTACAAGATCAAGGTCTGGCGCCTGCCGATGGCCGCGCCGAATGCGCGCGGCAAGGCGCTGATCAACATCCTGCCGCTGGAGCAGGGCGAGCGCATCACCACCATCATGCCGCTGCCGGAGGACGAGTCCACCTGGGGCAATCTCGACGTGATGTTCGCCACGACCGGCGGCAACGTCCGGCGCAACAAGCTGTCCGACTTCGTCGATGTCCGCCGCTCCGGCATCATCGCGATGAAGCTCGACGACAACGAAGCCATCGTCGACGTGCAGATCTGCACCGAGCACGACGACGTGCTTTTGACCGGCGCCGGCGGCCAGTGCATCCGCTTCCCCGTGACCGACGTGCGCGTGTTCACCGGGCGCACCTCGATGGGCGTGCGCGGCATTGCGCTTGCCGAGGGCGACAAGGTGATCTCTCTGGCGATCCTGCGCCACGTCGAGACGACGTCCGACGAGCGCTCGGCGTACCTGAAGATGCGTCGTGCGGTCGCCGGCGAAGCTGCGCCCGAGGAGCCGGCGGCGGACGCGGAGGCCGAGGAGACCTCCGGCAGCTTCCAGCTCGCCCAGGAGCGCTACATCGAGATGTCGGCGCAGGAGCAGGTCGTGCTGACCGTCTCCGTCAACGGTTACGGCAAGCGGACCTCGTCCTACGAGTACCGCACCACGGGCCGCGGCGGCAAAGGCATCGTCGCCATGAGCGTCAACAACCGCAACGGCAACCTCGTAGCGTCGTTCCCGGTGGAAGATGCTGATCAAATCATGCTGGTCACCGACAAGGGCCAGCTGATCCGCTGCCCGGTCGAAGGCATCCGCGTCGCCGGCCGCTCGACCCAGGGCGTGATCGTGTTCGACACCGCCGAGGACGAACACGTCGTCTCGGTCGAGCACATCACGGAAGAGGCCGAGAGCGGGAACGGGGCGAATGGGGAGTCGAACGGGGAGTGATGCGTCACCCCTCGTAGCCCGGATGGAGCGAAGCGCAATCCGGGACTCTCTGCGCGGCGCAAGAAACCCGGATTTCGCTTCGCTCCATCCGGGCTACGATTTGCGCTAAATCTCCAGCTCCGTGCCGAACTCGACCACCTGCTTGGTCGGCACGCCGAAGAACGCGGCTGAGCGTTCGGCGTTGCGTTGCAGAAAGGCGAACACGGTTTCGCGCCAGACCCACATGCCCGGCACGTCCTCGCGCGGAATGATGGTTTCGCGACCGACGTAATAGGTGATGTCGTCGAGGTCGATCCCGGGCAGCTTGCCGTGGCGGCAGGCGAGGGTCAGCCCGTCGTAGATCGTCGGGTTCTGCATGAAGCCGTAATGCAGGACGACGCGGGTAATGCCGGGAATGATCTCGATCACCTCGATGCGGTCTTCGTCGGCGATGTGAGGAAGCTCCTCGATCAGCACGGTGACCAGGATGATGCGCTCGTGCAGCACGTGGTTGTGCTTGACGAACTGGGTCAGCGCCAGCGGCACGCCGCGCGGCGCCGACGCCAGGAACACGGCGGTGCCTGGAAGCCTGGCGCTGCACTTGTTGACCGCGGTCTCGATCAGATCCTCCTCGGGCTGGCGCAGCTTTGCGCGTGCCGCTTCGACGAGCTTCACGCCGCTGCGCCAGGTCAGCATCAGGAAGGCGACGAAGCCCGCCAGCATCAGCGGAAACCAGCCGCCCTCGAACAGCTTGATCGAATTGGCCGAGAAGAAGATCAAATCGATCACGAAGAAGAAGCCGTTCACGGCCACCACGAGCCACGGCGAAAAGCCCCACTGGATCGCGAGCAACGCGGCGAGCAGCGTGGTGATCGCCATCAACAGCGACACCGCGATTCCGTAGGCGCCGGCCAGCGCCTCCGAGCTGCCGAAGCTCAGGACGGCGCCGAGCGTTGCGGCGGCGAGCAGCCAGTTCACCAAGGGCACGTAGATCTGGCCGATCGCGTCGCTCGTGGTGTGACGGATCTGCATGCGCGGCAGGAAGCCGAGCTGGATCGACTGCTGCGTCAACGAGAACACGCCGGAGATGATGGCCTGCGAGGCGATCACGGTCGCGACCGCCGAGAAGGCGACCAGCGGATAGTGCAGGGCGTCAGGGCAGAGCTGGAAGAAGGGGTTTTCGATCATGGTGGGGTCGGTGATCAGCAGCGCGGCCTGGCCGAAATAGTTCAGCACCAGCGCGGGCAGGCAGATCGCGAACCAGGCCAGCCGGATCGGCAGGCGGCCGAAATGCCCCATGTCGGCATACATGGCTTCGCCGCCGGTCACCGCGAGGAAGGCGGCCCCCAGGATCGCGAAGGAGACATGAAAATCCTGGTGGATCAGGAAGTCGAACGCATAGAGAGGGCTGAGCGCCGCCAGCACCGCCGGCGCCTTGACGATGCCGTGGATGCCGAGCGCTGCCAGCACGAAGAACCAGGCCAGCATCACCGGTCCGAAGATGCGGCCGATGAAGCCGGTGCCCTGCTTCTGCATCATGAACAGTCCGATCAGGATGACGACGGTCACGGGTACAACCGCCGGCGCGAGCGAGGGGGCGTCGACCTTCAGGCCTTCGATGGCTGAGAGCACCGAGATCGCCGGGGTGATCGCGCCGTCGCCGTACAGCAGCGCTGCGCCGATGAGGCCGACGACCAGCAGATGCGCGCGCCAGGTGCCGGGTTGGGCGTTGCGGGCATGCAGCAGCGCCAGGAGCGCGACGATGCCGCCTTCGCCGCGGTTGTCCGCGCGCAAAATCAACAGCGCGTATTTCAGCGAGATGATCAGCAGCAACGCCCAGAGGATCAGCGAGGCAACGCCCAGAACGGCATCGTTCGTCAATGTGCCGCCGTGGGCGGCAGCCTTGGCTGCTTCCTTCAGGGCGTAGAGGGGGCTGGTGCCGATATCGCCATAGACCACCCCGAGGGCGCCCATGGTCATCGCAAGCGGCAGTGGATCAGGTTGATGGCCGGAGGCGACTGCGGGCGTACTGGACAATGGCGACCCCCCGATGGGATCGCGCCCGACGGGTCATTCCGGCGGGCGCGAGCATCAGGCAGTCTGCGACGGGACGTCGCAAATATCCATGGGTTATCTTTTGGGTTTGTCGTTGGGACTTATCGCGAGGATTCCTGACGCGAAACTGACAGGCCCCCGCTACGGAGTGCGGTTGGCGGTCACGAGGCGCGCCTCGCGGATGTTGGCTTTGGTGCCGGCCTGGCGAAGGCAGGACGCCTCGAAATTCGGCCAGGCTCGCTGCGAGCAGTCCTTGCCGATGGTGCGGATATCGAGCCGGTCGCCCTTGGCGAGCGGCTGCGGCACGCTCGCCTCGACGGTCGGGGCGAAGCCGGGCAGGAGGGTGAGGGCGGCAGCAACACACGCAGAGATGGCGATCGCCGAAAGAGCCTTGATCATGACAGTCCCCTGTGATGCGACCGCTACGCCCAGTGCGCGGCCCGTCGTTCGTTGGCCGGATTAGTAACCATGGCCAGTTTCCGGACGTCTTCGCGAACGCGGGAAATGGTTTCGTTCGCGCTCCGTTTTGTTTCGTGGCTGCCCTCAGGACGAAACAATTCGGCGCATTCCGACACGGTTTTGCGGAAAAACCGCCGGGGAACCTGACCGGCTTGCCGGGCCGGGCCGGGCGCGGTAGGACGTGGCCATGCCCCGCATTGCCTTCTATCCAGGTTCCTTCGACCCCATCACCAACGGCCATCTGGACGTGGTCCGGCACAGCGTGTCGCTGTGCGACAGGCTCGTTGTCGCGATCGGGGTGCACCCCGGCAAGAAGCCGCTGTTCTCGACCGAGGAGCGGCTGAAGATGCTCCATGACGTCTGCGGGCCGGTGGCGGCCCAGGCCGGCTGCGCGCTCGAAGCTGTGACGTTTGATGATCTGTCGGTGACCTCGGCGCGCAAGCACGGTGCCACGATCATGATTCGGGGCCTGCGCGACGGCACCGATCTCGACTACGAGATGCAACTCGCCGGCATGAACGAGGCCATGGCGCCGGAGGTGCATACGGTCTTCCTGCCGGCTTCTCCCATGGTCCGCCCGATCACCGCCACTTTGGTGCGCCAGATCGCAGCCATGGGCGGGGACGTGTCTGCCTTCGTCCCGCCGCTGGTTGCGGCACAGCTCAAGGCAAAATTCGCCTGATAACGGCGCGTTTCCTTTCTCATCTCTGATCCGGAGTTATCATGATCCGAATTCTCGCAGTTCTTGTCGGGTTTCTTGCCGCGGTTCTGTTCGCGGTGCCGGCGTTCGCGCAAACCTTGCCGGCCGGCCTCGACAAGGCCAACGCCATCGTCATCGACTCCACCAAGGGCCGCATCGTCATCAAGCTGAGGCCGGACCTTGCGCCCCAGCACGCCGAGCGCATCAAGCAGCTCGCGCGCGAGGGTTATTACAACAACGTGCCGTTCCACCGGGTCATGGACGGCTTCATGGCGCAGACCGGCGATGGTCAGAACTTCAACGGCACCGGCGGCTCGAAATATCCGAACCTGAAGCAGGAATTCTCGAAGGTGCATTTTGCGCGCGGCATCGTCGGGATGGCCCGGCGCGGCGACAGCGTCGACACCGCCAATTCGCAGTTCTTCATCATGTTCGCCGACGGCGGCAGCCTCGACAACCAGTACACCGTGATCGGCGAGGTCGTGCAGGGCATGGACGTCGTCGACAGGCTGAAGAAGGCGCCTCCCGGATCGAGCGGCGGCACCGTCACCGACCCCGACAAGATGGTGAAGGTGCAGGTCGCTTCCGACATCAAATAGGAGCGGCGATGGCGCGCTGCGGTGGCAAGCTCCTGCTGGTTGCCGCGCTGCTGCTGCTCGGCGTCCCCGGCGCAATCGCCGAGGACGCACAGGTCAACACCATCCAGGACATCTTCCGGCATCTGCGCACCTGCTGGAAGCCGCCGCCCGCCGCCAAGGCCCGCCCGATCGACATCACCGTCGTCGTGAGCTTCAACAGGGCCGGAAACATTCTGGGCCATCCGAGGATTACCTATGAATCCGCGGAGGCTTCCGACAATGACCGGCTGCAATACCGGGTCGCGGTGATGGAGGCATTGCAACGCTGCACGCCGATGCCATTTACCGATGCGATGGCCGGCGCCGCTGCGGGGCGTCCATTCGCGATCCAGTTTCGCAACCGCAAATCTTCACCTGACAGGACTTCACCCCCAACCCAAGAGAGACGAGCATGAGCGCCACCGAAAATACACTGATCCTCGAGACCACGCAGGGCCCCGTCACCATCGAGATGCGGCCTGATCTGGCGCCCGGCCACGTCGCGCGCATCAAGGAACTCGTGCGTGAAGGCTTCTACGACGGCATCGTGTTCCATCGTGTGATCGACGGCTTCATGGCGCAGACCGGCTGTCCGCAGGGCACCGGCACCGGCGGCTCCGGCAAGAAGCTGAAGGCCGAGTTCAACAAGGAGCCGCATGTGCGCGGCACCACCTCGATGGCGCGCGCCGCCAGCCCGGATTCCGGCGACAGCCAGTTCTTCATCGTGTTCGACGACGCCCGCTTCCTCGACAACCAGTACACGGTGTGGGGCAAGGTCACCGAGGGCATGGAGAACGTCGACAAGATCAAGCGCGGCGAACCCGTGCAGAACCCCGACAAGATCGTCAAGGCCCGGATGGCGGCTGACGCGGAGTAGGCGTTCAACCCTCATGGTGAGGAGGCGCGTAGCGCCGTCTCGAACCATGAAGGCCGAGCTGGTGCAGCAGGGCCTTCATCCTTCGAGACGCGCGTTCCGCACTCCCCAGGATGAGGAACGACTGGCTGACGGAGGTCCTGCTTGACAGCAAAGCAATTTGTGATCGCGCCTCAGGATATAAGACCGCTCGCCACGGGAAAGGGGGCGTGCTTGGCCTCCGATCGGATTACGGTCGGCGGTCAGCGCGTCGGCTTCATGTATCGGGAGGCGCCCGACAATACCTCTGACAGCGGCTGGCGCTTCTTTTCAGGCGAGGAGAGCCAGGACTTCGCCGATGATCCGAACAATTTCGAGATCTACGATGTGAACACGATCGCCAATTACGATCCAGACATCATCCCGCTTCTTGAGTCGCCAGCTTTCTCTGCCTTCGAACGCGAGCCTAAATCGTCGGCGTTCGTTCGCACCGACTTTCCCCGCTGATGCGGGCAGGCCGCCAGAATCGTCTAACGGGCTGAAGACTATCCAACCTAGGTTCTATGCGCACCGACCTCTTCGATTTCGATCTGCCCGCCGACCGCATCGCATTGCGCCCGGCGAGCCCGCGCGACTCCGCGAAGATGCTGGTTGTCGATCGCGGCACGCTGCGCGACCAATTCGTCGCCGATCTGCCGCAATGGCTGAAGCCGGGCGACCAGCTCGTCGTCAACGACACCAAGGTGATCGCGGCACAATTGAAAGGCCGTCGCATCGGCCGCGAGACCGAGCCGAAGATCGAGGCGACTCTGATCAAGCGCCTCGACGGTTCGCGCTGGCAAGCGCTGGTGAAGCCGGCCAAGAAACTCACAGCCGGCGACCGCATCCGCTTCGGCAATGAGGGCAAGGTCTGCCTGCTCGGCCATCTCGATGCAGAGGTCGAGGCCAAGGGCTCCGAAGGCGAGGTGACGCTGTCATTTTCGTTCCACGGCCCGACATTGGATCAAGCCATCGCAGATCTCGGCAGCCCGCCGCTGCCGCCCTACATCGCCTCGAAACGCACGCCTGACGATCAGGATCTCGCCGACTACCAGACCATGTTCGCGGCGAATGAAGGCGCCGTTGCCGCGCCGACGGCCGGCCTGCATTTCACGCCGGCGCTGGAGCAGGCGCTGCACGCGCGCGGCGTCGGCATCAATCGCGTCACGCTGCATGTCGGGGCAGGGACCTTCCTGCCGGTGAAGGTGGACGACACCGAAGGCCACAAGATGCACGCCGAGTGGGGTACGCTCTCGGCCGAGACGGCGGAGCGGCTCAACACCGCCCGCAAGAACGGCGGCCGTATCATCGCGGTTGGCACCACGTCGTTGCGCTTGCTCGAAAGCGCAGCGAGCGAGGACGGCACCCTTGAGCCGTTCGCCGCCGAGACGTCGATCTTCATCACTCCCGGCTATCGCTTCCGCGCCGTCGATGTTCTGCTGACCAACTTCCATTTGCCGATGTCGACACTCTTCATGCTGGTGTCGGCGTTCTCCGGGCTGGAGACGATGCAGCAGGCCTATGCACACGCGATCGCGCATGGCTATCGGTTCTATTCCTATGGCGATGCGTGTTTGCTGTTTCGGGCGCGGGAGTGACGCCGGCGGCGTTCTCGTGCTATACTAATCATGTCGTTTGCAGGGATCGAGTGGCCGATGAACATCCGTTCCGCGAAAGTCGATGAGCTTGCCCAGCGCCTCGCCCGCCTGACGGGGGAAGATATCGAGACGGCGCTCGAACGCGCCATCGAGGAGCGCTTGTCTCGTGTGGCGTCGCCGGCGGTCGATCGAAGTGCCGCCTTGACGTCGTTCTTCGAGCGAACCGCTCGCTTGCCCGTTCTCGATTCCCGGTCTGCCGACGAAATCCTCGGCTATGACCGTTTCGGGCTGCCGTCCTGATGGTGCTGGATACGTCTGCGATCGTCGCGACCGTAACCAACGAGCCAGATGGGCAAGGCTATCGAAAAGCCATGCTGGATGCTACCAGCCTGTCGATGTCGGCAGTAGCCGTCCTGGAAACCAAGATCGTTCTCTCTGCCCGCTTCGGGTCATCGGCCGTGAAATTTTTCGACGAATTGCTGGAGACGGCCGGGATTGTCGTCGTGCCGTTCGACGTAGATATGGCGAAAGGCGCGTTCGAGGCATTTCAACGTTTCGGCAAGGGCGGGGGACATCCGGCGCAACTCAACATCGTCGATTGTGCGGTCTACGCTTTGGCGAAAGCGCGTTCGCAACCGCTGCTCTTCAAGGGAGCCGACTTTGCTAAGACAGACATTCTCCCCGCGCTGCCCTGACGGTTGACCATTGTAGGTGCGCGAGCGAAGTGGTGGGCAGAGCGCTCGCACGCCCTTGCCCACCCCACGCATCTTCGTTGTTACGCCATCACGCGCTGCGGCAACAACTCCGCGATCTGCACTGCGTTGAGCGCCGCGCCCTTGAGCAACTGGTCCGCCGCCACGAACATCGAGATCGAATGCCCGGAGGGGTCGCTGAGATCCTTGCGGATCCGGCCGACCAGGACGTCGTCCTGGCCCGAGGCGTCGATCGGCATCGGGAAGTAGTTCCTGGCGCGGTCGTCGACGACCTTGACGCCGGGCGCTCGCGCCATGATGGCGCGGACCTGATCCTCGCTGATCGGCTTCTCGCATTCGAAGGTGATGGCCTCGCAATGAGCCCGCAGCACCGGCACGCGCACGCAGGTAACGCCGATTGCGATCTTGTCGTCCTCGAAGATCTTGCGGGTTTCGTTGATGACCTTGGTCTCTTCGTCGTTGTAGCCGGTGTCGGGGTCGATCGCCGTGTTGTGGTTGAAGAGGTTGAAGGCGTAGGGATGCTGCATCACCTTCGGCGTATAAACCTGTCCGTTGAGGTTGGCGCGGGTGGACTCGACCAGCTCGTCCATTGCGGCAGCACCGGCGCCGGAGGCCGCCTGGTAGGTCGAGATGATCACGCGCCTGATGCGGTTGGCCTGGTGGATCGGCCACAGCGGCACCAGCGCCGTGATGGCGGCGCAGTTCGGGTTGGCGATGATGCCCTTGTGGTCGCGGATGCGGTTCGCGTTGATCTCGGGGATCACCAGTGGCACGTTCGGGTCCATGCGGAAGGCGGAGGAGTTGTCGACGACGACGGCACCCGCCTTGACCGCGATCGGCGCGAACTTCTTGGAGATGCTGCCGCCGGCGGAGAACAGGGCGATGTCAACGCCCTCGAAGGCGCGTTCGGTCAGCTCCTCGATGACCACGTCTTGCCCACGAAACGACACCGTCTTACCGGCCGAGCGGGCGCTGGCCAGCGCCTTGAGCTTGCCGACGCGAAAGCCGCGCTTGTCCATGGTGGCGATGAATTCGGCGCCCACCGCACCGGTGACGCCGACAATCGCGACGACGGGATCGTTACTCACTTTGTCCTCCATTGATTTGAGAATTCAGACAACAAAAAAGCCCCGGACCAACGAGGGCGGGGCTTCGGTAGAGTGGATTGCGTTCTAGTCGACGACTACACGCGCACGCCTCCCCGGGCCCCGAAGGCCGTGGTGGTTTTAGTCGTGCGTTTGGTGGTCGTGAACATGGCGGGAGCTTATGCGGGAGAGTTTTGCGCCCGTCAATGGCTTTTCGGCGGGATTGGGGCCGCCGCTATTTGGTCCGGGCGCCCGGCGGTTCGAGGATGACCTCCTTGAGGTTGTCGCCACTGATGACGACGATCGCGAAATTCAGCCGACCGCGTTCGCGCACCAGCCCGCCGCTGATCGCCTTGCCGGAGGCCGCGCGTTCGGCGACGTGCACGGCATCCGCAAGCCGGTGCTTGATGGCACCGAGCGCTGCGAGGTTGCTGCGGTCGTCGAGGTCGAGCTCGGCGAGAGGGAGGGCGGCTTCGCCGCCGACGAGCTCGCCGGTTGCGGCATTGATGGTGTGGCGCCAGATCCGGTCATTGTGCAGGGTCTTCACCCGGTAGACCGGCACGCCGGAGGCTCCGTCGAAACTCACATCCGCCGTGGTGGCACCCGCGTGACGGGCTTCCGCAATCGCCATGGCCTGGTTGATCGAGATTGAAGAGCTGCGGAAGCGCTCGATCTCGCGGCTGACCGCTTGGCGGTCGGCCTCAGCGTCACCATCTGTATCGCTGTGAAGGGTGGTCGGAGTGCCTGTGCTCACGATCGCCCGCGCCGGCGCCGCGAGGAGGAGTGCGGACAGGGCGATCGCGAGCAATCCCGAGATCCGTCGTTTGGCTGTCGTCATGCTCGAAACCCTCGGCCAGCGAGTGTGCCGGATGATCGTAAAGAATTTGCGGCCGACCTTGGGCATCGGTCGGCCGCTGAGCGTCGTGACGGGTGGTACCGCCGCGGCGATCGAAGCGATGCGGACCTCTTTGGGGCTGGTAAAAAAGCGATCCGCATCGCCCTATAATTAAACCATACCGTATCGTTTTGTTTTGGTCAACGGCGCGGGCGCCGGATTCCCTGGAAGAATCGCAACCTCACGGAATTGTCAGCGCGAGGGGCGCCGCCGCCGCGTGGTCTTGGCGGCCTCCTGGAGGCGGTCCGGAGGGCCAAGCGCACCGGCCAGGAACAGCTTGATGGCAACCCGCATGCGCTTTTCGGCGTCTTTCAGCTCGAGCGTCGTTCCGAACGTCGCCATGCGGTGGGTGTGCCCCACGACGACGTCGAGAAACACCTCGGCTGCGATCGTGGTGTCTTCGATGTCGAGCGCGCGTTGCGCCACCAGATGGTCGAAGAAGCGTGCCGTGGTGGCGACGGCCTTGAGCCAGCCTTCCTCCTTGCCGAGCTTGGCGATGTCGGGGAAGTTGATGGCCTGCGACGTCATCATGCGGCTGAAGGCGACGGCATCGGGACCGCAGGTGAATGTCAGCATCTCGCGCCCGATCTCGACCAGCCGCTGCTCGACCGAGATATCCGAGGCGCTGCCGAGCTGGGTCTCGGCAGCCGCCGATAGCGGTGCAAGCCATCGCGCGATCTCGCGCCGCAGCACGGCGGCGAACAATCCGCGCTTGTCTCCGTAACGGGCATAGACGGTGGGCTTGCTCACCCGCGCGGCTTCCGCGACCGCATCGAGCGAGGTGGCATCGAAGCCGCGATCCAGGAACAGGCGGGTGGCGACCTCGATCAGCCGCTGATCGCGCTCGATCGCGGCGCTTTTCGTCGGCCGGCCGCCGCGCGATTTCGGCACCTCGCGCCGCTGAGCTGCCGGTCTGGTCCTGGTCGCAGTCAATCCCATGCCCAATGATTCCTGCGCGGTCGTGACATCAGTGATTGCTCTATAACGCGCAGCAACGGGTGCGTCATGGCCAATCTGGCCGGACGGGCCTCATCGTCAACCGTCTCGGCACGGCCCCGTTCCTCAGCGAGCGCTCACGGAAGCGTCGAAGTCCAGGCCTGACCCGAAGCCGCCTTCTCATATCCGTACTGATACAGCGCCCGCATATAGGCGGTGTCGAAGCCTTCCGAGGGAGCAGCCGGATAGTCGCGCGCGATGTAGGAGAGATGGAAGCCTAGGCGGTTGCGCCTGGCAAAATCATAGGTCGAGAAGATGATCGAACGGGTCTGCGACTGGGTGATCGACGATAGGCTGCGTGAGGCGACGTCGATGGTGCTGTTGGAGACGAGCTCGAAGTTGCGTTCGATCTTCTTGTTGACGAGGATGTAGATGTCCAGGTTCGCGGGGCCGGGCAGGCGACTGCCCTGGAAAAGCAGGGCTTCGGGCAGTGTCAGCACCGGGGCCGTCACGCCGCCGTCGACATGCATCTCCTGAAACCTGCGGCCCTCGCCTTCGGCGTCGATCATGATCGGCGGAAACACCAGGGGGATGCTGGCGGAGGCCGCCATCACGTCGCGAAACAGCTTGAGCGCCTCGGGCGTGCCGACCGCGGCGATCTTGCCCATGTCCCAGATCGCGGTGCGCTGAGTGTCGAGATCGGTCGTCACCACCAGCAGCCTTCGGCCCTTGGCGTTTTCACGCGCGACCTGCGCCATGAGCTCCGGCCCGACATAGCGGGCGACGAGCTCGCGCAGCCGCGTGTTGCCGAACAGACCGGATCCGAACAGCACGCGCATGATGCTGGGATCGCTCAACAGGCTCTCCGCGACACCGCTGGTGTAGACCTCCTTCAGCGTGTCGTCATACCGTGAGCCGAGAAACGCAAAGGGTGCGATCAGGCCGCCGGTGCTGACGCCCGAGACGACCGAGAACGTGGGACGCGTTCTGGCCGCGGTCCAGCCGTTCAGCACGCCGACGCCGTAGGCGCCATCCGCGCCGCCGCCTGACAGCGCCAGGTAGGACCTCGTCGCGGTGCTGGTGTCCTTCTCGAAGCTGAATTTCGTGATGGGGTCGTCGGCGTAGCGCCGGAGGCCGTCGATATCGAGCACGCGCGATGTGCTGGCTTCAGCGGCCGTATAAGGCGTGCGAGGCAGGGAGGTGCAAGCGCCGAGCGCCAGGCTGCATGTCAGGACCAGCAATCCGAACAGGCGGACGCCGGTCTGCCTTGTCCGGTCATGCGAACGGGCGGACGGATCAGTCGAACTTGAAGGGAAAGGCATTGTCGGTGGCTGGCGATCACGCATTTACCGCCGCCGGCAACATCGCCGCGGCAGCTCGTCCAGCCCCAGGATAAAACTACACGGTATCGTTTTGTTTAACAAGCGCTGCGGGCACAAATTCCGTGTCCCCAATATTGGTGTCGGTTGTCCCGGTCTGATGCATAAGCCGGCCGAAGCATGGCCTGAGCGGGTTGATCGGCCTGCTCCGACACGCAATAAGCACCGTCATGAATCGTCCTGACACCGGTCTGCCCAATCATTTCGAACTGCTCGCCACCGATGGCGCCGCGCGCACCGGGCGCCTGGCCACGCCGCATGGCGTGGTGCGCACGCCCGCCTTCATGCCGGTCGGCACCGCCGGCGCGATGAAGGGCATGCACTGGCGCGAGGTGCGTGAAGCCGGTGCCGACATCGTGCTCGGCAACACCTATCATCTGATGCTGCGTCCCGGCGCCGAGCGGATCGCGGCGCTTGGCGGCCTGCAGACATTCACCGGCTGGAACGGGCCGATGCTGACGGATTCCGGCGGCTTCCAGGTGATGTCGCTGGCCGATTTGCGCAAGGTCAGCGAGCAGGCCGTGACGTTCCGTTCGCATATCGACGGCGCCAAGGTCGAGCTGTCGCCGGAGCGCTCGATCGAAGTGCAGCGTTTGCTCGGCTCCGATATCGCGATGCAGATGGACGAATGCGTGCGGCTGCCCGCCGAGCGCGCCGACATCGACCGCGCGATGCAATTATCGCTGCGCTGGGCCGAGCGAAGCAAGCGCGCCTTCGAGAACGCGCCCGACGGCTACATGCTGTTCGGCATCGTGCAGGGCGGCGACATCCCCCAGCTTCGCCATGCCAGCGCGCAAGGCCTCATCGAGATCGGATTCCATGGTTATGCCATTGGCGGGCTCGCCGTCGGTGAGCCGCAGGCCGTGATGCTGGCGATGATCGACGAGACGGCGCCGCTGCTGCCCAGAGAGCGCCCGCGCTATCTGATGGGCGTCGGCACGCCGGACGACATCCTCGAAGCAGTCAAGCGCGGCATCGACATGTTCGATTGCGTGATGCCGACGCGCAATGGCCGGCATGGCGTTGCCTTCACGCGCTTCGGCCAGGTGAATTTGCGCAACGCGCGCCACGCCGACGATTCCCGTCCGCTCGACGAAGAGAGCTCCTGGCCGTCGGCGCGCACCTACGCGCGCGCCTATCTGCACCACCTCGTCAAGTCGGGCGAGACGCTGGGTGCGATGCTGCTGTCCGAGGTCAATATCGCTTACTACCAGTTCCTGATGCAGGGCATCAGGGAAGCTATCGCACAGGGAACGTTCGAGGAGTTCTATCGGCGTACGCGCGAGAACTGGGCGAGGGGCGACATCGCCCCGCGCTAGGTCAATTGCGCATGGTCAGTGAAGGAGCATCAGTTGCAGAGGAAACGCTGCTTGACGGCGTGCTTGGTCACGAAGCCGTAGCCGCAATTGTCGCAGGTCCAGAGATAGCTGATCAGGTGCTCCGACACATACGCAGAACCTTCGGCGGCGACCATGGAGTCGGCGCAGACGGGACAGGTGGGCAACTCACTGCACCGCGGAGCGCGGTTCGGTGCGACGGTCGACAACACTTCAGCGACTGCTGACATCGTGGTGACCTCCCAGCTTGAGACCTAAGTCTAACATAAGCAGAATCAGTTGACGAGGTCGCAACACAAATGCGTTGGTTTTCTGATAATTACCGCTCACGCGATTTTGCGATGCAACGTATTTAACATGTGTCGCAATGCTTGCGTGTCGCCGCAGGCTGTCTCTAACTGCGCAAGAGCTGCAACAGAAGCACAAATCGTCGCCACAGGGAGTTCATCATGGACGCATCGTCCACCACGGGTGCAGCGCACCAACCGGGCCGCGGCCGGATCTATGACTCGATTGTCGATGCTTTTGGCGACACGCCGATCGTGCGCTTGCGCCGGCTGCCGGGCATGCACGGCGTGAACGCGACCATTTTGGCAAAGCTTGAATATTTCAATCCCGCTGCAAGCGTGAAAGATCGCATCGGCGCGGCGATGATCATCGCGATGGAGAAGGCCGGCATCGTCAAGCCCGACACCGTGCTGATCGAGCCGACCTCCGGCAATACCGGCATCGCGCTGGCTTTCGTCGCGGCGTCGCGCGGCTATAGGCTCAAGCTGGTCATGCCGGAGTCGATGTCGATCGAACGCCGCAAGATGCTGGCCTTTCTGGGCGCGGAGCTGGTGCTGACACCGGCCGCGCAAGGCATGAAGGGCGCGATTGCGACGGCCGAAGAGCTGTTGAAGACGACGCCGAATTCGGTGATGCCGCAGCAGTTCAAGAATCTTGCCAATCCCGAGGTGCACCGCCGCACCACCGCGGAGGAGATCTGGAACGACACCGGCGGCAACATCGACTTCTTCGTCGCGGGCGTCGGCACCGGCGGCACCATCACCGGCGTCGGCCAGGTGCTGAAGCCGCGCAAGCCCTCGCTGCGCGTGGTCGCGGTCGAGCCGGAGGAGAGCCCGGTGCTGTCGGGTGGCCAGCACACGCCGCACAAGATCCAGGGCATCGGTGCGGGCTTCGTCCCTGACATCCTCGACCGCTCGGTGATCGACGAGATCGTGAAGATCAACTCGACGATGGCGATCGAGACCTCGCGGGCGCTGGCGCGGCACGAAGGCATTCCGGGCGGCATCTCCTCGGGCGCCGCGATCGCCGCGGCCCTCGAGATCGGCAAGCGGCCGGAAGCTGCGGGAAAGACCATCCTGGCTATAGTGCCGTCCTTCTCCGAGCGGTATCTTTCGACGGCTCTGTTTGAGGGAATCTAGGACATGGCGGATCAACCACCGAGGCGGCCGCGGACGTTGGGCGACGCCAGGACGGAGGCCGAGGCGGCGTTCAAGAAGGTGACGGCGAAGGTCGCTGCGGCGCCGCCAAAGCAGAACGTGGCGCCGGGGGTCAAGGAGCAGGTCACGCTGCGGATAGACCAGGACGTGCTGGAGCATTTCCAGTCCGGCGGGCCCGGCTGGCAGGATCGCATCAACGAGGCGCTGCGAAAGGCCGCGGGGAAGTAGACGCCAAAGGTTGAGGGACTCGCAACGAAAAAGCCCGGCGCGAGCCGGGCTTCTGTATTTGCGATTGGCCTCGCCTCAGCGGCGGAACATGCCGCCCATCATGCCGCCGACGACACCGCCAACGAAGGCTGCGCCAGCGTCGCCGCCGCCGCCGCGATGCTGGGCCGGTGCGCTCTGCGCCTGGGCCGGGGCACGTCGGGCCGGCTTCGCGCTGTCGTCGCTCGCAGTGGCCGGCGCGGAGGCCACGATCTCCGACAGCAGGGCCTTGTGCTGGAGCTTGTTGAGATAGCCCGTCGACGGATAGCCACGTGCCGCCTGCCAGCGCTTGAGCACCGTACGGGTGTCCTCGCTGAACGCGCCGGTGACCTTGGTGTCGAATCCAAGTCCGGTCAGGCGGCGCTGCACGTCGCGGCGCTGGCCCTTGTCGAGGCCGATCTGGTCCTCGGTGAGCTGGCTGGCGTCGTCGGTGAAGGTCGCGGGATCGACGCCGGCGTTGAGGTTGCGGGTCGTCGTCGACGGGCCGCTCTTGATCGCGGCGAGCCGCGCCAGCGCCAGCGCCTTGAACTGGCCGTTCGGGTAGGTAGAGAGGTAGGCGTTGAGTTCTTCGGGCTTGTTGCTCTCCTTGACCGAGCGCCAGTATTCGAGCTCGACACCATCCGAATTGCCGCCCGTTGCCGCGGGCACGACGCCAGCAGCCGTCGGTGCCGCATTGGCGACCTGCGTCGTCGGAGCCTGGTTGAGATAGACCGCGCCGATCAAATTGGTGTGGCCCCAGGGGAGCTGCCCCTTGTGGGTCTCCTCGTTGACCTGGGCGCGGACCGACGTCATCGCCTGCTGGATCTCGACACCGGGCTTGGTGATGTTGTCGATCAGCGCACGGGTGAACGGGCTATTGTTGCCCTCCTGGCCGTCGAGCGCGGTCTGGCCGGGGCCAGTGGCGAACGCGATCAGCGTGCCTTCGCCGGATTTCATCTCGGCAAGACCGCTCTGTACGTTGACGCTGCGGGTCGCGGAGTTCGACTTGATCTTGGCGGCGAACGGATTGTCGCGGCAGGCGTCGAGGAAGACCAGCTTGACCTTGGCGTCGCCCATGGTCTGCTCGAGCGTCAGATCGATGTTGATGGCGGCGCCGAGCTTGACGTCCATCTCCGACTTGATGTCGGCGTCGACGGGCAGAAGATAGTTGGAGCCGCCGACCGCGATGCCGTGGCCGGCATAATAGAACACTGCGACATCGGAGCCCTGCGCCTTGCGGCCGAAGTCGAGCAGCTTCTCCGTCATCTGGTCGCGCGAGAGGTTCGAACCTTCGATCACCTCGAAGCCGACATTGCGCAGCGTTGCCGCCATCGCCTTGGCGTCGATCGGCGGGTTCGGCAATTGAGCGACGTTCTTGTAGGTGCCGTTGCCGACGACGAAAGCAACACGGCGGTCGGCCTTCGCGGCACTGACCGACAGTGCCATGCACATCAGCGACGCGAGGAGGGTGAGAGTGCGCATCTGGAATCCCCAACAGAATCGAATTGCAGGCAGCAACAAATTGGCAACGAACTTACACGAAGTACCCGATTTGGCGCCACCAAAACGGCAGTTCGTCGCGTTCAACCCGCTGCTGTGTGGCAGAATGTGCACGATGGAGTCCCTCTCCAGCGTGATCCAAATCACACGGCCACTTGGTTTTGTCGCGCGAGGCGGCGGGAGGTTCAGCGTGCGAGGGCAGGATCCGCCGGAGCTGGCTTTAGATTCAGGAGATTGCCGAACAGGATCAGCGCGGCGCCGACCACCGTCCAGGTGTCAAGCCGCTCCGAATAGAGCAGCCAGCCCGCGGTCGCGGTCAATGGAACCCGCAGGAAGTCCATGGGAACAACGATGGTCGCATCCGCATAGCGCATCGCGCTGGCGAGGCAGTAGTGCGAAAACGTGCCGCAGACGCCGATCACGCCGACCCATGCCCAGACATAGGCGGAGGGCCACGTCCAGACGAACAGCGTCGGAATGAAGCCTGCGACCGATTGCACCACCAGCATCCAGAACAGGATCGATAGCGCGCTTTCGGTGCGGGTCAGCGATTTGACGAGCACCATGGACACGCCAAAGCCCATCGCGGCGCCGAGCGCAATGAGTTGACCGGGATTGATTTCGCCGGTGGCGGGTCGGACGATGACGATCACACCGAAGAGGCCAAGCGCGATGGCGGCGATCTTCCACGGCGTCATGCGTTCGGAGAGGAGGCTCGCTGCGAGCAGCGCCGTCCAGATTGGCATGGTGAACTCGATTGCCACCACCTGGCCGATCGGGATCAGCGTCAGCGCGAAGAACCAGCCAAGCTGCGCAACATAGTGCACCAAATTGCGCCCGATGTGCTGCGGCAGGCGCGATGTCCTGAGCACCTTGAAGCCGCCGGCCCGATAGATGATCGGCGAGAGCAACAGGAAGCCTATCAGCGAACGCACTTCCATGATCTGAAATACATTCAGCTCGCGCGTGGTCTCGCGCCCGGCGACCGCCATGACCAGCATCAGCGACAGCCAGCCCGCCATCCACAGGGCAGCCATCGTTTTGGACGGTGTCGTGTTCATCGGCGCGGGTGTGAGAGGCGGGGGTCCTGAGGGAGGGCCGGTATCGGCGACATCGCCGCCGTTTGCAACGGCCAAATCTGCCGGTGCAGCGATGCATGCCGGCGTGCTAAGGCATCAGCGAACAACGAGAAAAATCGGGAGATATTCGCTCATGCACATCTTGCAGCCGGCCGAGTGGAAAAAACCGCGCGGCTTTTCCCATGGTGTCGTGGTCGAGGGGCCGGGTCGCTGGGTGATGCTGGCCGGGCAGACCGGCGGCGAGGAGACCGGCAATTACGCGCCTGACATGGCAGCGCAGGTCGGGACCGCGCTGAAGCGGATCGTCCAGCTCCTGGGCGAGGCCGGCGCCGGCCCCGAGCATATCGTCCGCCTGACCTGGTACCTGACCAGCCGCAGTGAATATGAGGCCGCCGGAGCCGGCATCGGCGCGGCCTGGAAGGAAACGCTGGGGCGCAATTTCCCGCCCTCGACCTTGCTCTACATCGGCGGCCTCGTGGACGACCGGGCCAAGGTCGAGATCGAGGTCACGGCGTTCGTGCCGGGCACATAAAAAAATCGACCCGGCGAGATCGCAGGGTCGATTGTCAATTTACTCGTATCGGTCTAGCGCGACAGCGAGATGTTGGCGCCGCGGAACTGGCTGTCGGCGCGCATCGTGACGTTCTGCTTGTTGCCGGACGTCTTCAGCGAGATGTTGGCGTTGAAACCGGCGGTGGAGGCGAGCAGCTCATAGTTTCCGCCGGCGCCGCGACCCGAAAGAGAGCCGCTGATATTGCGGCTGGCCTCGGACCAGCTGCCCGCGATGGCGCCGCCTTCAGCCTTGACGTTGGCGCCGAGGTTGAACTTGTAGGCGTCGCTGGCGCAGGTCAGAGACAACTCCATGGTCGGTCCGATCGGAGCGTATTTGGCCCGGCAGCGGATCCGCTCGGTCGAGCCGTCATCCAGGGTGACCGTGCCTGAGCCGCTCCAGCTGCCGGCCAGCGGGGCGAACGGGCCGGACTGGGCCTTGCTCTCGGAGTTGGCAATTCCGGCCGCAAACATAACGGCGGCCGCGATCAGCAGCCGCCGGCCCAGACCGCTGGTCACGATTTTTCTATTGGCGCGATGCTTCCCACCGCCCGCTGCACGGTATGCCTGCAGATGCTCCATTCCACTTCCCCGATCCGGCGTTGCCGCTGAGTTGACCGTTGGCATATGCACCATTGATCGAAACTTTCACAAGACCCTCCCGGCCGATGGTGCCGGAAACGTTAGCGCCGGGGGCGGTGATCTTGCCGTCGGCAACGGTCAGCAAGGAGCTTGCGGTCGGCTCGCAGGAACCGCTCTTGGTGACGATGGTGACCTGCCAGTTGCCATCATAGGGAGTCTGGGCGAAAGCGGGCGCGGCGAGGGTGATAACTGAAGCGGCACAGAACGCCGCAATGCGAGCAAAACGCATAAAATCCGTCCTTGAATTTGTCTGATATGCTGACCCTTATTCGGGCCAAATGTGACGGAAATTTGGTGCGGTGCCAAATCGAAAATTGTTCCTGTGGGAACAATGGTTTATTTGGGTTTCCGGCTGCAATTTTCGAAGCAGAATCAACGCCCCTTCACGTTAAGGGTAAACGTCAAGACAGCGACTCAGGAAGGGGTTCAGGAAAGGGGCCTCAGGAAAGGGGCTTAGGAAAGACTTGGCGCCGAGGTCGCGAACTGCTCGTCCTGGGACTTGGACGGCAGCGCCTTGTGGACCTTGGCGTAATCGATCACGTCGGCCAGCAATTTGAGCCCGAGCGGGGCGAGCGCGCGCTCCCACAGCTCCCGCGCCGTCTCGCCCTTCTTGACGAAGCACCACTCCTGGGCCGCGATGGCGCCGGCGTCCATGCGGTCAGCGAGGTGATAGATCGTGCCGCCGGCGATCGGATCGCCTTCCTTGATGGTCCATTCCACGGCCGCCTTGCCGCGGTGACGCGGCAGCAGCGAGGGATGATAGCCGATCCCGCCCAGCTTCGCCGCCTCAAGCGCGTCCTTGCCGATCCGGGCGTGGCTGTGCGCGGTGACGATCAGATCGGTATCGGGGGCGATCTCGGAGGCCACCACCAGCTTGGGATTGGCCTGAACCACGACCTCGATGCCCGCCGCCTTGGCTGTCGCGGCGAGACGGTCCTCGGCGTCGGCCACCACGACCCGCACGATCGAGACACCGTGCTCCCGGAGCATGTTCAGGGTGGTCACGCCGAAATGGCGGGAGCCGACGAGGGTAATACGCATGGGTGTCCGATCCGTCTCGCAACTGCGTCATCTCCCGATAACACGTCCGGACGTCCTGTCACCATCCGCGCCGGGTTTGGGCCGGTTATCAACAATGCAACCGGGCGAGGGTGCCCGATGAATTCCGCGATTGCGGCGTCGGCCGGTCCGGTGCTTCCATGCGCGCATGGCATCGGCTCGGAGCGAACGCATGCGCAGCGCGTGGTTTGTCCTTCTCGCGGCCCTGGTCGCAACCGTTCCGGCGCGCGCCGGCGGACCACCCTATCCGGCGGTTCCGCCCGAGGTTGGGGTGGCACCGTTCATCGGCCCGACTTGGGACACCTATCGCTGCGCGGAAGGGCCGGTCATCAATTTCTATCACGGCGCCTATTACGGCCAGGAGCCGCCGGCACTCTATCGCGGCTACGCGTACCGGCCGCATTACCGCTACAGCGCCTACCGCAGGCTGCCGCGCAAATATTTCTGCGTCTCGGACTAGCCGTGCCACGCCGCCACGGTCGGGCGGCGATTAGGGATAGGCCTGTTCCTGTGTTTCGTTTTTAACACAGAGATCCAGGATTTGCCGGTAGAAGGTGGACCCACCGGGGCTGGCGACATTTCAACCCGCATCCGTTTTCGAACCCGGATTTGGCCGCTGGCGTGATCGCCAGCGGCTTTTTCGTGCTCGGCCATCACGAAATCATCTGACGGTAACATGATCTCAACCAGCTTGGCGTATCGACGAATCCGTCGCGGATTTGTATTGCGTACCGCGACACCGAGATTGTCCCGCCGGCGTGGGTGCGCTGTGCGGGCTTTTTCGCCGGGACCTATTTCATGCCGAGCGCGATTGTGCAGATCGTCGACGTCTATGTCCGGCTGAAGAACCGGCGCGGCCTCGACGAGCTGATGATGCACAGACAGCGGCTTGCGGTCGATCTGAAGAGCAGGTCCGGCTACGACTTCAGCCTGCCGATCGGCCAGATCGACGAGGAGATCGCGATCATCGAAGCCGGCCTCAGCCGGCTCAAGGCGGGCGATATTCCCGCGACGGACGACGGCCGGCCAGTTTGACGCTCAGTCGCGTCGGCCGCCGTCGATGACGGTGAACAACGGCCGTGCCTGGGTCGGCTCGACCAGCAATTCCTCCACCAGCGCGGTCGCCGCATCGACATATTTGCGCGTCGGCTTGTCGAGGGGGCGCGTGGCCTCGTCGTCGAGCGCGACCTTTGCAGCCTCAACCAGCTTGCGCATCCGCACGGCATGGTCATCGCCCGCAGTCAGCGTCGCGCGGGCCAGCGAGCGCAGCACGAACAGCTCACCTTCGAGGCGGAGCAGGCGGTCGTTGAGCCTGGTGAGGACGGCGTTGAGGTCGGCCATGGCGCGCGTTCGTTGCGGAAGAGACATCCTGCTCTAGCGGCGATCGGTGAACGGAGTCCAAACGGCATCGGCGCAATTGGGGCGATCTCCCCTCAAGTCTCGGTCCGCGCCAGATAGTTGCGCGCGAGGGCGAGATACCAGTCGAGGCAGGCGGGATTGGCCATCGCCTCCCGGTTGATCACCTTCTCGACGGGCTGGCCGAGCAGCAGCTTCTTGATCGGCAGCTCCTGCTTCTTGCCCGAGAGCGTGCGCGGAATTTCAGTGACCGCAAAAATCTCGTTGGGCAGGAAGCGGCGGGAGAGGCCTGCCTCGATCGCCTTGTTGATCCTGGCCCGCATCGCCTCGTCGAGCGCGACGCCTTCACGCAGCACCACGAACAGCGGCATGTAGCTGTCACGGCCGAGATATTCGAGATCGACGACGAGGGAATCCAGCACCTCCGGCAAGGCCTCGATCGCAGAATAGAGTTCGCTGGTGCCCATGCGCAGGCCATACCGGTTGATGGTGGCATCGCTGCGGCCATAGATGATGCAGGAGCCGTCCGGGTCGACTTTGAGCCAGTCGCCGTGCCGCCACACCGGCCCGCGGCCGCTGCCGTCGAAGTTGTCGGGATAGGTCTCGAAATAGCTCGCCCGATAGCGCGCATCGCCCTTGTCGTTCCAGAAATAGAGCGGCATCGACGGCATCGGCTCGGTGCAGACGAGCTCGCCGACCTCGCCGATGACGGCGCGGCCCTGTTCGTCGAAGGCTTCCACGGCGGCACCCAGCAGACGGCACTGCATCGCGCCCGGCGTCTGCGGCAGTTCGCGATTGCCACCAATGAAGGCGCCGGCGAAATCCGTGCCGCCGGAGATGTTGGCCCACCAGATATCGGCCTGCGCCTTGCTGCCATTGGCCTTCGCGAGCGCCGCGAAGCGGTTGTTGAACCAGGCTTGCGTGTCGGCACTGAGCGGAGAGCCGGTCGAGCCGAGACAACGCAATCGCGAGAGATCGCCGGCGGTGAGGTCGACCTCGGCCTTGACGCAGTTGGCGAAGAACGCCGCGCCCGCACCGAAGAAGGTCGCTTTGGATTGCGCAACGAAGCGCCACAGCGTGGTCCAGTCCGGCTTGTCCCTGGCGCCGCCGGGACTGCCGTCGAAAATGCAGCAGGTGGTGCCGCTGAGCAGGCCGCCGACTTGCGAGTTCCACATGATCCAGCCCGTCGAAGAGTACCAATGATAGCGCTCGCCGAACGAGTTCTCGTGGTAGGAGCAGCCGAGATCGTTGTGCAATCCCAGCAGCGCCAGCACCACGATGACGATGCCGCCATGGCCGTGCACGATCGGCTTCGGCAGGCCGGTGGTGCCGCTGGAATAGACGATCCAGAGCGGATGATCGAACGGCAGCCAGACCGGCTCGAATGCGTCGATCTCCGCGCCGGTTGTTGCGACAATGTCGGAGAGCAGCGCGTCAGCCGCTCCGGGCGCGGCGGCCTCGCCGTGCAGGATGACGTGCTCGACCGTCGGCAGCGATCGCCGCAGCTCGGCGAGGACGTCTTTGCGATCGTGTCGGCGGCCGGCATAGGTGACGGCGTCGCAGGCGATCAGCACTTTCGGTTCGATCTGCTTGAAGCGGTCGATCACGGCTGGCGCGGCCATGTCGGGCGCGCAGACGCTCCAGATCGCGCCGATGCTGGCGCTCGCCAGGAATGCGATGATGGTCTCGGGGATGTTGGGCAGATAGGCGGCGACGCGGTCGCCGGGCTTGATGCCTTTTTCTTTCAGATGCAGTGCGAGTGCAGCGGCCTTGCGCCGCAGCTCCGGCCAGCTCGTCTCGCAAAGCTTGCCGTCCTCGCCACAGCTGACGATCGCGGGCAGGCCGGCGGCGTCGGCCGCGTCCACGTGGCGGAACACCTGCCGGGCATAATTGACCTGGGCGCCGGGAAACCAGACCGCGCCGGGCATCTTGCGCTCGGCGATCACGGCCGCAAACGGCGTTGGCGACTGCAGATCGTAATAATCCCAGATGCTGTGCCAGAAGCCGTCGAGATCGTGCACCGACCATTGCCGCATCTCCTCGTAGCTGGCGAAGGTGAGGCCGCGCTGTTCGGCGAGCCAAGTGCGATAAAGGGCAATCTGGGGAACGAAAGCTGCGGTCATTGCGTATCGGCTTCAGTTGCGGGGCGCGGAGTTTAACCGGTGCCGCAGAGGAGAAGAAGCCGCAGTTCGGGCAGGCAGCATTGACGGGAGTAGCTGGTCTGGGTCCGCTGGAAGCAGCCTACCAACCGGCCCCGGCCCAGCGCCTGCCGAACACGGGTGGCTTGGTCTTCACCGCTTCCCAGCCGAAGAAATGGTGCTTGCCAGACCATGTGTGCACAACGCCGCTGCAGATGCTGCACTTGAAGCTGCCGGAATGCGCTTCGGCGTGCTCCTCCCGTGTCGCGGTGTAGTTCATGCTGCAACCCGCGCAGGTGAATTCTTCGATCTTCCAGATGGTATTGGCCATTGCACCGAAGTGGTTTGGGGGACCTGGATGGAAGCGTAGGTGCACGCCTTTGCAACGGCGTAAACCGGTCGGCCGAAATCCGGTTAATCGTCGTTAATGCTCCGCATGTCCCGGTCGATGCGCATCTGTACGCGCCTGATGGCGAGCAACGGTAGCCTGCCTTGCACGCGCCCGGAGCGGGCCCTGTCGCCGACGGCATAGGCGTAGCGCCAATAGCCCGGTGCGGCGTTTGGCTTCAGCGAAAAATGGACGCCGCGGTGAATGCCTGCGTGTGTGACGGGCTCTCTGGGACGGCGTGCCATCGTCTCGGAATGCAGAATGGCCCGATGCGTTCCTAATCGCCGGCTCGGGCCGGCCCGGTCGTCTTGACGCCGGGGGCCCGGCTGGCAATAACGCTGGGCCGCGCAAGTGCCGGAACCCGCGTCAATGCCGCAAGGAAAGCCGTGCCCGTGAAAAGTCTGCGTCAGCTCCTGACGGGCGAGGACATCATCCAGCTCGTGATCCGCGTCGGCCTTCTCGGCCTGCTGATCATCTGGACCTTCCTGATCATCCGCCCCTTCGTGCCGATCCTTGCCTGGAGCGGCGTGCTCGCTGTCGCGTTCTACCCGGCCTTCAGCTGGGTCGCCAAGATCCTTGGCGGCCGGCCCAAGACCGCAGCGGCAATCCTGACCCTCATCACGCTCGGCATCGTCATCGGTCCTGCGACCTGGCTCGGCATCAGCGCAGTGGACGGTGTGCGCGAACTGGCGCACCAGCTCGGCACCGGCGACCTCGCGCTTCAGTCGGCGCCGGAGCAGCTCAAGTCGTGGCCGCTCGTCGGCCCCTGGCTATTCGACCTCTGGGAGCAGGCCTACAACAACATCCGCGCAGTGCTGCGGGAGGTGGCGCCTTATCTCCAGCCGCTGGCGGGACCGCTCTTGTCGCTCGCGGGCGACGCCGGCGTCGGCACGCTCCAGTTTCTGGTCTCGGTGTTCGTGGCCGGCTTCCTGTTTCCGCACGGACCGAGGCTGGTTGCGGCCGGCCGCGGCTTCCTGTTTCGCATCGTGCCCGAACAGAGCGAGCATTTCCTGGGGCTCGCGGGCGCGACCATCCGCGCCGTGGCGCAAGGCGTGATCGGTGTTGCGATCGTGCAGGCACTGCTCGCCGGCATCGGCTTCAAGCTTGCCGCGGTGCCGAGCGCAGGCCTGCTCGCCTTCATCGTGCTGCTGCTCTCGATCGTGCAGATCGGCGCCTTCCTGGTGCTGCTGCCGGTAATCATCTGGATATGGACTGCCAAGGACGTCACCACAGCGCTGCTGCTCACCGTATTTCTCGTCGTCGTCGGCTTCCTCGACACCATGTTGAAGCCGCTGGTGATGGGACGCGGCCTGACCACGCCGACCATCGTCATCTTCGTTGGCGTGATCGGCGGCACGCTCGCCCACGGCATCGTCGGCCTGTTCATCGGCCCGATCATCCTGTCGGTGGCCTGGGAAATGATGATGGCCTGGATCAGGACGGAGGACCGGGCCGAGGCGGGCTCGAGGGCGGGGACAGCGGCGGGCGAGGGCTGATCTGGCCCCCTCGAACGGCGGGATCGGCCTGCCGGTTCGATCAGACCTGACGGCCTTGCCCATGTGATCAAGATCCATCCCGAACTTGTCTATCCGACTAGACAAGTTACCATGGGCTCGATTCTATTTTCGACTACGGCGGACATGGCGAAGTCTTCCAAGCTGGTTGCCGCCAAGCGCGGCAAGGTATTGTTGGTCAGACGCCGGTCGGACGGCCTGTGGATGTTCCCGGGCGGCCGCAAGCGTGCGCGCGAGTCCGACAAGGACTGCCTGCGCCGGGAAATCAAGGAAGAGCTGCCCAAGCTGAAGCTCGGCCGGATCAGCCTCTGGAAGGAAGTGACGACCAGGAACAAGCGCTCCGGCCGCAAGATGAGCGACGCGATCTTCATCGCCAAGGGCGCCAAGGGCAGGCTCGCGATCGGGGACAAGAACGAGATCGACCGCGCCGTCTGGCAGAAGCCGCGCGGCATCCGCCTGACGCCGACCTCGCGCTATATCCGCGACCGCCTGTTTCCGCGGAAGCGCGGGTGAGCTAGGCCTCCTCGTCCTCCGACGAGTGCTGTATCCGTCCGGTGTGGGCCCGCGAAGAATTGGCGCGCGTTTGCGGCGCGGACACCCTGGCCATTTCGGTTTCGCGCTGCTCCTTGCGAGCCTTGCGCGCGCGCTTCATGGCCTGCTTGACCTGAGGGTTTGGCGAATCCTCCGCGAAGAACAGCACCACCTCGCAGCTCGGACATTGCCTGGAATAGCCGTCCTGCAACCGTCCCGCGCGGTCGCGGAACACGGTCTTGCAGCGCGTGCACTGAATCTGGACGAAACTCATGCGCGGTCGACCGACGATGACTGATGGAAATGGATCGTCAGGTGATCCCAAATGTCTGAAGAAAGCTTGAACGCGTCCGGGACTTCAAGCCGCTCGATCAGCCGCCTATTGCTTGGCCGCTATCGTGTCCAGGCAATGGTTGAGATAGACGGTGCGATCCCTGGGCAGCACCTTCTCGAGATCCGCCTTCAGCGCGCATTCGCGTTGCCGCATCTGCTCGGCCCGCCGCTTCTCGGCCGCCTCGCGATATTCGGGAGCAACCTTGTTGGGATCGACGAGGGCCTGCGAGCGGGCGGGAGCCGTCACGGCGAGCGCAATGGCGGTGATGATAATGAACTGTTTCAAATGAGCCTCCGTAAAAAGGCTCATCCTAGCGCTCGGGCGGCGAGAGCTCAAACGGCAAGTTCGCCGAGACACCCGGCCGCGCAGCCTGTCCGCGCAGGGGCGAAGGCACCTGGTCGAGTTGATTTCAACTACCTGAAGTTGGGACGAGGGGAGGCCGTCACTTCGGGACGTGGTCGATCTTGTGGCCGAGATGCCCGGTGTCGTGATCGCGCCGCAACTGGCTCAGCGATGTCTCGTTCAACTGATGCAAGACCTCGCTGAGTTCAGTCGTATCCGGATAACCGGCGGCAAAACCCTTGCCGTAGATCTTGCGCAACGTACCGACCAGCGTGTTGCCGTGCTTCTTGCTGATCGCGCCATCCTTGTCGCGGTGGCGATGATCCAGGCCCGTTTCCTTCATGGCTTTCTCCCTGAGCGGCGTCTGCGCGCCTGGAGAGAGCGTGCTCCCAAACGAGTTGATTGGCAACGGCACGGCGCGCGGCAGTTGAGCCTCGTCAAGGCGTGGAAAGATCGAAGTCTGTGTGAACCAGTTCACAAGCGATGGTCGAGATCGCTGCTACGAAGACCTCATTGCTTGACCAATTGATATTTTGAAAACGCCCCGGCGCTCCACCAGGCGCTGGGGTTTTCACGTCGATCACCGCAACGGCGAGAGCGCGCGACGCGCGATCGGATGGGCGGGTGGTTTCCGAATAATACCGAAGGCGGGCGGCTACGCGGCTTGCTCCTCGAACGAGGTGTAGACCTGGCCCCCTGGACCGATCACCTGAACGCCCCAGCACCCGTCGGCGATGAGCTCCTTGGCCTTCTTGAGGGCGGCGGTGAGTGACAGCCGCTTGAGGCTGACGATTCCTGCCGTGTCGAAACCGCTGATTTCAAACATGCCGCTCCTCCCTGTTTTGTCGAATCCTACACTTTTTGAGCGGGTTGTCTCCCGGCTTTTGGGGCAGGGCCCGGCGCAAGAGCAGGCGGTGGCCAAAATCGCGAAAACAACCCCATGCACAGTAGCTAAGTCCTGCTGGCGCAACGCTTTCTTTTTGGCACAAAGCGGTCTTGCATCCGGCGGAGACGCCGGTTGACTCGTCGGGCAAAACAGGGGTACCTTGCCAACTTCGGAAAATCCGCTTCGGACCCAGACGGCTTCCCGGGATCGGGGGGAGCTCTCGTACCAGGCTGCGAGTCATGTCTGTCGCACGACCCCGTAGTCGGCCGGGGTGGCGGGGTCTGCAGCAGGCCGCGGCCGCTAACGTGGAATTAAGCTGAAAAGCCCACAATTTTAGACAGTTGTAGATGGGTGCTGCGTAAGGGAGCTGTCGCGAGGACGTTCCGGCGACGGCTTCCCGTTGCTCGCTCATTTGGGGTCAATGCCATGACCGCGACTTTCGAAACGCAAGGCCTCGTCGAACAGCTCGACCCTGCAGCACTGGCTGCGGCCATCGCCGCCGACGAACCCGCAAGCCTGGACGCTCCAGAACCGGTCAAGCGGTCCGGCCGGACATCGGTCATGGCGCTGTCGGTGTGTGCCCTGGCCATCAACGGCGCGGCGGCGATCTACACATGGCCGGCCGGCTTGCCGTCGCTGAATCTGAGCAGCCTGGCTGATCTGCTCCCGCGGCAAGAGGCGTCAGCGCCAAAGCCGGATCCGGTTGTCGCTGCCTTGAAGGACATTCAGTCGACCCAGCAGCAACACACGGCTTCGCTGCAGGAGAGCAATCAGGCTTTGCAGCAAAACGCGGCTCTGCTGCAGGGGGATTCGATGGTGCTGCTTTCGCTGCGGCAGAGCATCACGGACGAACGGGTCGATGTGAAGAAGGTGTCTTCGCAGCTTTCCACGCTGATCGCGAAGATCGACTCGCTGCAAAACGCCATGATGTCGGACGTCACGTCCTCCGTTCGAAGAGCGCATGCGCGCTATGGACTATCCGCCGCGATCCGCAAGCGGATCGCCCGGCAGTCGAAATCGGTCGGGCCCGTTTCGGTTGGAGGAGCTCCGCTGAGCACGCCGGCTACGGTGTCAGCTCCGGAAAGCTGAAGGCAAGGCGGGCTCGCGTTGACGGGCCGCTGATATCGGCCCGTGCATCCGGGAACCAATGACGCGACGCTAGTAGCGCGGGTAATAGCCCGGCGCGTACCTGGGATCGCCATATCTGTGAGGTCGATAGTAGCCATAGCCCCGCGGCGGATCGTCGGGGATGGGTCTCGCGTAGACGCCGGGCGCCTTGTACGCGTTGGGATAGCAGCGGCCGTTGGAGTAGTTGAAGTCATATCCGTGCGGACAGCCGCCGTCCGGGCTGCCGCGAAACTGGACCTGTTGGACCGGGCCCGGCTGGGGAGCGGCCATGCCCACCTGGAGAGCGAGGGCCGCACCGGCGATAGCTGCAAGCATTTCTATGTCCTCCGCGTCACTCCCCGATCGCCCATATGGCTATGACGAGTAATGGTCGCTGAATTGGGCATTCATCCACCATTCACCTCGGGATGTTGTTTACTCCAGCGGTTCGAGGATGACGAGCCATGGTGTCCGCCAGGAACTCGGCTAACGAAGCGAAGGCGCAGACCACCGAAAAGGCGACCGGAGGAATAGCGGCGCATTTAGCTCGTTCTCCAGGGCGCCAGGGCTTGTGGCGTATCGGCCCAGCGCGGGAAGCTGTCTTCGGCCTCCGGTCGTCCCTGAGGCCGCTTTTTTGCCTGAATCCGCCGGTCCACGCGCGAGCCTTAACCTAGCTTTAAGAAAACGTTGGACGGCGGTGCTAGGTTGGATACAACAAAGCCTGTGTCAGCGTCAGTTGCGTCCGGAAGTCATGATTACGTACAAGCAGTACCATATCGAACGATTTGAGCACGGGCCCAAGCGCTGGGTTGCTCGCATCACGCGGACAGACGGCCAGAACATCCGCACGATTCTGCCAGCGACCGAGCTACCTTACCTCGACACGAAGCCGACAACGTCCCCCGAGGAAGCCGAGGCGCTTGCCAAGGAAGGCATCGACTTCGGCGGCGTGGTGTAGTCCGTCGTCGCGGTCTCCTGACTCTTATTCGCGAACTCGCCGGCGAGTTCATCCGCAGCGGTGGTGCGGGTGTGTGGCTTCGTCCGGTCATCGGTGGTCTGCTTCGACGTGGTCGTCGAGCGCTACGATCAGCGGCCTGCGAGGCTTCCGCGCCTGATCCACTCTGCAGGATCTTGCGAGGCATCCGGAGTTGGCGGGCCACAGGCAGAACGCCTTCGCTTCCCTCGGCACGCTTGCTCGCCTTCAACTTGTGCGCCGTCGGAAACCGACGGTTCTTTGCTCTTTCTGCCACATGTCATCTGGGATTGAGCCTCGCCGGCCTATAGGATCACCTGATCTTTGCTTGGATTGACGGAATCGCCTTCGTTCGAACCTGTGCGCAAGAGGCTCCGATCGTCGGTTGACGCCACATTGAGCAACAACTAGTCAGCACGCTTCCGATTGAAGAATATTGCATGCAGTCCAAGATCAATCTTACACGCACCGATGCTCGAGGGGCGCGTACAATAAATCTCGCTGCATGGACTATGGTCGTTGTTGTGTCGGCCGTGTTCATCCTGAAGCTGCTGGGACTGGCACTCTATGCGATCCCCGAATCCGATGATTTCTGTTTCTTTGATGCGAACAATCACCACGGGATGGTGGGATCGGTATCGATATTCTACAACTCGGCCATAGGGCGCATCACGCCGTTGCTGCTGATGCAGCTTCCTGCCGTCCTCCGCACCTCGACTGGCATAGACCTTTTCATTTGCTACGTCCTGATCATGGTTGCGTTCATGATCGCGTTTGTTGCGGCAATGATATTCCTTGCGCGACGAATCCAGCCGAACACAACTCTCTTGCAGCAGACTGCGCTCGGGCTGGCCTTCGTCGCTGTGCTCGCGAGCGAGGCTCCGAGCCTGCATGACATGTTCTATTGGTTACCAGGTGTCGCCTGTTACATCGTTCCTGCGGCGATCATTGTCTCGGTGTTTGCTGAGCTCATAAACGCGACGGAAAATGGAGTGCGTTTCTCGCGCGCATCGACTGCACTGATGGCATTCGGTGGTTTAGCCGCGGCTATGTGCAATGAGTTCACGGCGGTTTGGCTAATAGGTGCCGTCTCCTGCTCGCTGTTGGCTCGCTGGGTGTTTGACCAACGCCTTCAGTTCGACGCGCATTTGTGGATTGGTCTTGCGACCGTCGCCGGTCTCGCCGTCGTGTTGTCGGCGCCTGGCAATTCCGTGCGCATGAGTCAGTTTCCGCTGGCGGGTGATTTCTTGAATTCGCTGAAGGAGGCGTTTCTTTTCGGCTTGATTGGTCTGGGGCGCCTGTTCAGAGAGCCCGCGACGGGGACGTGGCTTCTGTTCGTTGTGTTGGTCACCACCGTATTGCCACAGCCGAATTGCGTGAGTTCGAGAAACAGAAAGTTTTTAGCCGCAGGAGTCGCGGTCATTAGTCTAGGCGGCGCGTATTTTGGATATTTTGTGCACCAATATGCGACGGGGAACCGGCTTGTGGAGAGGGCGCAGAATGAGGTGCTGGTCTTTGTGCTGTTCGGCCTGACGATGAGCGCCGCGCTTTTCGCGCGAGCCTATCGCGACCGAATTTGCAAGTTCGTCACGGCGTTGCCCTTGCCTTCATCAGTCATGGGTATTGCCGTGCCCCTGATATTCGGCGCCAGCCTGGCAGTAGCGTTGCACTACAGCAAAGTCGGCATGCAGATTCGGTCGGAGCGGGACGACTTTAGCGTGTTCTGGCTCGAGAGCATGGAACGTCATGCGCGCCTGACCCTGTCTCCAGAGCAAAGGCTGGTGGTTGCGCAGCACACGGTTCACCCGACGACGTTGATGAACAGCGATGTGACCGACAACCCCGGCCGGCTCCCGAACGACTGCATCGCGCGCCTGTACCAGAAGGAGAGCATCGTAGCGGGGCCCGCGGGTACGTCTAGCGTACAGCGCGCCGACTAGACCAGGCCAATGACAGGAAGTCGTAACGCGACGGCTGCCCGGTGATTGCGTAAGCCGCGGCCTCTGGACTAGTCGAGTAGGCCGCAGGACGCCACTTGCGAAGCCCTTGCCTGCGCTGGCTACCGTTCCGCACGATCGGCACCCAGAGCCTGCGGGGCACAGGCAGAGCGACTTCGCCTCGCTCGGCACGCTTGATCGCCTTTAACTTACACGGCTGGAAACCGACGGCTCTTTGCTATTGCTGCCGCCTTCGCAGCGGGCTTTTTATCCGAAAACTATTGTGGCTCGGTTGGCTTGTCTCGCTCATGGCTCTCGGCTTCGGCGGCCGCGCACGCATCCATGCCATGACATTTGCTTAGATAGTACCGGGTGCCCGCGAAGATCGAGCAAGCAATCACCACGGAAACCAGCAGGAAGATCATCCACCGTCGGTTCAACATTCCCATGACCTTCTGCACCCTCCATCCGACGCGGCCCGTTCGCCTGACCGGCCCAACCAGGCGAGGCGAAGCGTCGATGAGCTCAAATCAGACCTTGCGCTTCGGATTCAGTCTAGCCTCACGCTCCAGCCGCTCGGACTTCAGGCGTTTGAGGTTTTCCTGAAACTCCGGAGTGGCTTGACTGTCCGCTATTGTCTGTCTCGATCCTATCGGATTGAGGGTCTTTCGATTGGCTTCGTCCGCGACTTGTTGCGCGGCCGAACGTTTGGGTTTGATCATTTGCTGTTGCCTTCAGGCCGAGATGGACCAAGCGGTGGCCGGTCAATTCATTTTCGATTTGGCCGGTCGCGTCGAACGTTCTGGAATTCCTCGGGCCCCTTGACGAGCCGCCGCTTGCGGCTGGCCTGGTCATCCGGGCTCGCTTTGTTGTCTTTGAGCTTGTCGATCGCGTTACCCGCCATTTCCCGAGCCCGCTCGGACGAGGCCTTGGCGGCAGACGTGACCGCGAGGGCGGGGGCGGGTTTGCCCAAGCCAATATCGACCAGCCGACGGATGGATTCAGAGCGAGCCGGAGTGTCTTCCTGCCGCGACGCCCATGCGTCGATCTGAACGACAGTCGCCTCCGGCCAGCGCGTGCCGATCTGGACGCCCTGACCAGTCGCGGGGCGGCCGCGATGTCTTTTGGCACGAATCTTTTTTGCTGGTTTCATTTTATTTGGTACCAAAAAATCGGGCGAAAGGGAAGCGCGAACTTCCGATAACTGTGCCTGCTTGATGCACTGTCACGGCAGTCCCCACGCAACATGTCGATCACAGATTTGAAGTCAGGGCGGCGCCCCGTAGAGGGAGCGCCAGTTGTACAGCAAATGGTCGGGAAGCATTGGCTTGGATGAAGGCCTGCAAGGCCGGCGTGATCTCGCTACTGGTGACACGCTCGGCAAGCTCATCTGCGATCTCGCTGGTGGCATCGCGAGACCGGCCCTCGATCGCATTGAAGGCGACAATACGGACCGGATAGGCGTACTGCCCGGAGAGCAGGTCGCGGATGATGGTCTCGACGTCGGTGTCCTGCTCGTCGGTCTCACGCCAGGAACAGCCGGCGCGCGCGCCGAAGTCTTCCAGCACCAGGTAAATCTCACGGTCGAGCCGATCCAGCGGCACAATCGACGGCGCATGACGCATGACGCAACTCCTACTAAAGAGGAGCAATCGTTCGACTGTGGGATCGTTCCGGGCGCCGCGCATGTGCGACTGTGACGATCGTCACAGACCAGCCGCTTGCCTTCCGACAGGGTCCGAATACTCTCATCACATTGTGATTTGGGGATTTATGGGCGCGCTTCGGCCTTTGGTATTGTTCCTTTTGACCGTCTGGCTCGGCGCCGCGCCTGCGCATGCCGAACGCCGCGTCGCGCTGGTGATCGGAAACTCCGCCTACAAGAGCGTGCCCCGTCTCGCCAACCCCGTGAACGATGCAACGCTGGTCGGGGGCATGTTCAAGAAGGCCGGCTTCGACGTTGTCGACACCAAGCTCGATCTGAGCGTCGTCGACATGCGCAAGGCGTTGCGCGAGTTCGGGGTGAAAGCGCGCGATGCCGATGTCGCGGTGATCTACTACGCAGGCCACGGGATCGAGCTGGATGGCAATAATTATCTGATCCCTACGGACGCGGCGCTGGAGACCGACACGGACGTGTTCGACGAGACCTTCCCGCTCGACCGGGTGCTTTTTGCGATCGAGCCGGCGAAGCAACTTCGGCTCGTGATCCTGGACGCCTGCCGCGACAATCCGTTCGCCAAGAACATGAAGCGCACGGTGGCGTCGCGCGCGGTCGGGCGCGGCCTCGCCAAGATCGAACCGACGAGCCCGAACACGATGATCGCCTTTGCCGCAAAGGCAGGTTCGACGGCCTCTGACGGCGACTCCAAAAACAGCCCGTTCTCCACCGCGCTGGTCGAGCGTCTGCCGACGCCCGGTCTCGACCTGCGCAAAGCGTTCGGCTTCGTCCGCGACGACGTTCTCAAGAACACCGGCTACAAGCAGGAGCCTTACGTGTACGGCTCGCTCGGCGGCGACGACGTGCCGCTTGTCCCCGCGAAGCCGGCAGCCGCTCCTGGACCGCAGGCAAGCCCGCAGGATGCCGTTCGCAGAGACTATGAGCTGGCTTTGCAGGCAGGCGAGAAAGATGCGTGGCAGGCCTTCCTGCGCGCTTACCCAGATGGCTTTTACGCTGATCTCGCCAAGGTCCAGTTGAGGAAGATTGAAGCCGAGCAAGCGCGTGCCACCGCTGCCGAGAAGGCCCGGCAGGCAGAAGATGAAAAGGCGCGGCTCGTCGCGGACCGTGCCAAGAAGGCCGAGCAGGACAAGGCGGCGACTGCCGCCAAAATCGCCGAGGACGCCCGGCTCGCGGCCGAGAAGGCCAAGCACATAGAGGATGCGAAGGCTGCGGCGGCGGAGCAGCGCAGGAAGGATGCAGAAGCGGCCGTGGCGAAGTCGCTGGCGGACAAGCAGGCCGCCGAGAAGGCGCTTGCCGACAGGATCGCGAGTGAGAAAGCGGTAGCTGACCAGGCCAAGCAGGCAGCAGAGAGCAAGAAGCAGGTCGGCAGCGAGCAAAAGGTGGCGGCCGTCGCGCCGACCTCATCCCCGCCCAGCCTGTCTCCTCAGGAGACCGCAAAGCTTGTCCAGTCAGAGCTGCGCCGCGTCGGCTGTCTGGCCGCCCCTACGGATGGTGACTGGAACGTATCGTCGCAGCGATCCCTCTCGATGTTCAATAAATATGCCGGCACGAAGTTCGACGCCAAGCTCGCGAGCTTCGAGGCGCTCGATGCCATCAAGGCTAAGCCGGGCCGGGTCTGCCCGCTGGTGTGCGACCACGGCTTCAATGCTGATGGCGACGCATGCGTAAAGATCGCCTGCCGCGCTGGCTATCGCGTCAATGACGACAATGAATGCGAAAAGGTGCAGGACAAGAAACCGGTTGCGATCCGCGAGGATACCAAGAAGCGAGACGCGGAGCGGAAGCAAACCGAAGCGGCACCAGCGAAGCCCTCCGCGTCCGGGCAAGTCATTTGCAACGGTGCGGGTTGTCGTCCCGTCCGACCCGGCTGTCACATTGAACAAACGTATCGGGCGGCCAGCACTCTTGCGAACAGCGAAGTCTGCAACTGACCTCTCAGGCCCTGCGTGAATGGCACCGCATGCCCTTTCGTGTCATGCCAGTTCGGCACGACGTTCATCTCACAACCCTACAGACCTTGGCCGCTTTCCAACGCGGCGGAAAGGCCGCGCCTAGCCGCGTGCGGTCACCGGGACGCCACGGCGCGAGGACCCTTGCTGGTCCAATCGGGCCGGACGGCGGCGCCTCGCGTCCCGCAGGCGGAGCAGATGCAGCGCTCCTTCGATGTCGCTTAGCCGGAGATTGTCCGGCTAGGTGTCGGCGCTGACGGCGATGTGGTGGCCGCAATGGCACCAGACCACGACGCCGCTTAGGCCCATCTCGCGCAGCTCGGCGACGCTGATTTTCTGTTCTTGCATAGGGGACATCAAACGCTGCTCGATGCGCGGCAATCGATTTGCCCACACAGTGCCCACACATGGAATTTTGGTGTAGGCGTCGCTTCGGCTTAAGTGCTTGATTTGCTTGGTGAGCGCGCTGGGGCTCGAACCCAGGACCCCGTGATTAAAAGTCACGTGCTCTACCGGCTGAGCTACGCGCTCCCATGGCCGCTGATGGCTCTAAAGAAATCGCCATCGTCTTCGGTCATTTGGAAAAGCATGTCTTGCCGCCACGTCGACGCAAGCGTTGCGGAAAAACCGGCTGTTTCCGGATCATGCTTTCGGCCCGCGCTGTGTAGGGGGATGGGGCGCGGAGGTCAATAGCAGGAGTGGGTGCCGAACTTGAAGGCAACAGCGGGAATTCGCTCGCCGTTTCCAATGCTTGAGCCGGGATTTTCAACCGGAATGGCGGCCGTCATCCACGCCGAAGAACCCGCGACATCCGCCCATGGGCCGGATGCCGCGTTTGGAGCCCCGTCACTTCGCTTCCCGCCGCACCTCGCTGGGCACCGGCACTTGCTGCGGCGTGCCGGCGGGGGTCGGCAGCGCGACCGGGCGCAGGCCGATCAGCTCGGCGGTGCGGATCGCGCTGTCGCGCCAGAACTGGAACGAGTTGATGCGGCTGAGCTCGAGGATGGCGATGGCGACCGCAGCCAGGAACGGCAGGCTTTGGAGCACCAGCACGCCGGCGAAGATGTAGATCTCGGTGATCTGGCGATAGCTGTTGGAGGCCACCAGCACGCCGGCGCCGATCAGGAGCAGGGCGCCGATCACGGCCTCCCAGAACGCCTGGAACTCGATCGACATCCTGGACAGGCCGCCCTTGGACGTGCGCGCAAACGCAATGTGCTCGGTGATCAGTCCCTGCGCCACCGCGCGCGACACCGTCCACTGCACGCTCATCGCCGCGATCATCGCGCCCAGCATCTGGCCGGGCTTGATCGCGACGCGCGCGCGGTACATCGACAAGAAGTGCACGAGCGAGACGATGAAGGCGCCGATGATCGGCAGCGTCAGGATCTTGTCGGGGATGGCGATGTCGGCGAAGGCGACGATCGGCACCCAGACGAGGTTGAGCAGCGCCACGACGACGCCGAGGCTTTCGGCGCCCAGCCAGTTCAGCCAGCCCAGGCCGTATTCGCGCTTCTGGTCGGGCGTCAGCCGGCTTCGTCCGGGCAGGAAGTTCCGCCAGTGCTTCTTGACGATCTGGAGGCCGCCATAGGCCCAGCGGTGACGCTGCTTCTTGAAGGCCTCGTAGGTGTCGGGCAGCAGGCCCTGGCCGTAGCGGTGGTTGGTGTAGTGCGTGGTCCAGCCGAGCTGCTGGATCGAAAGGCCGAGATCCGAGTCCTCGCAGATCGTGTCGGACGACCAGCCGCCGGCCATGTCCATCGCGGCGCGGCGGATCAGGCACATCGTGCCGTGCACGATGATGGCGTTGGTCTCGTTGCGCTGGACCATGCCGATGTCGAAGAAGCCGGCATATTCGCCGTTCATGATGTAGTGCATGATCGACAGGTCGCCGTCGCGATGTTCCTGCGGCGCCTGCACCAGGCCGACGCTGGGATCGGCGAACGCCGGCACGAGGTCCTTCAGCCAGTCGGGATCGACGACGTAGTCGGCATCGAGGATGCCGATGATCTCGGCGTCGACGGCGGTGCGGTCCATCGCGATGCGCAGCGCACCGGCCTTGAAGCCCTGCACCTTCTCGGCGTTGATGAACTTGAAGCGTTCACCGAGCGCGCGGCAATGGTCCTGGATCGGCTGCCAGAAGGCAGGGTCCGGCGTGTTGTTGATGATGACGACGCATTCGTAGTTCGGATAGTTCAGCCGCGACAGCGCATCGAGCGTCTGCTTGAGCATCTCGACCGGCTCGAAATAAGCGGGGATGTGGATCGAGACCTTCGGAAAGTAATTCTCGGGCACGTCCTCGACCGGCTTGCCTTTCGTGAGCAGCCGCTGCGGCGGCCGGCCGAACGCCACCGCCGCGATCTCGTCGATGCGCGCCATCGCGATCAGCACGAGGGGAACAAGCAGGATCATGCCGAGCGTGAGCGCGAAGGCCGAGCCGAAGATGAAATAGTGCCCGTTCCAGAACGCGAACACGGTGGCAGCCCAGGCGCCGACGCCGTTGGCGGTGGCCGACAGCAGGAACGCCTGCTTCGCCGTCGGCTGCTGCAGCCGCAGGATCGGCAGCGACAGCAGGATACCGACCAGGAGGGCGACACCCATCAGCTTCCAATAGTCGGGATTTTGCACCGGGCCCGTCCAGGCGAATTTCGGCTCCCGGCTGGCGTTGAGGATGCCCCAGTACGGACCGACGCCGCCTTCGAAGTATTTCCAGGGCTGATCAATGGCCTCGACGATGTTGTATTCCATGCCGATGGCATCGGCGCGGCTGACGAAGTTGCGCAAGGTCAGGGCCTGCTGGAACGGACCGGGGTCGGCGTTGCGCAAATTGTAACCCGCGCTCGGCCAGCCGAACTCGGCGATCACGATGCGCTTGCCGGGGAACAGGTTGCGCAACAGATTGTAGCGGTCGACGGCCTGGTCGACCGCCTGGTCCGACCGGAAGTTTTCCCAATAGGGCAGCACGTGGGCGGCGATGAAGTCGACGTTGGAGCCGAGGTCGGGATTGTCGCGCCAGATGTTCCAGATCTCGCCGGTCGTGACGGGCACGCGGACCGAGCCCTTGACCTTCTTGATCATCTCGATGAGGTCTTCGACCTTCTGCTCGCCGCGATAGATCACCTCGTTGCCGACGACGACGCCGTTGACGTTGCTGTTCTTGCGGGCGAGCTCGATGGCGGCCTTGATCTCGCGCTCGTTGCGATCCTTGTCCTTGTCGATCCAGGCGCCGACGGTGACCTTGAGGCCGAATTCGGCCGCGATCGGCGGCACCAGTTCCACGCCTCCTGTGGACGAATAGAGGCGGATCGCGCGCGTCATCGTCGACAGCGTCTTCAGGTCGGCGCGGATTTTCTCCACCGTCGGAATGTTGTCGATGTCGGGGTGAGCCGAGCCCTCGAACGGGGCGTAGGAGACGCTGGGCAGCAAGCCCTTGAAGTCGGGCGCGGGTTCCTTGTCGCGCAAGACTCCCCAGAGGCCGGCGTGGAGCGCGGACACAAGCAACAGAACGGCGGCGACAACCCGCATCGCGGCTAAACCAAAAGGGGCTGAGGGGGCAGGGAAGCGGATCCGACCCCGAGATCCGACCAAGTCCGCGGCAAATGGAGCATACCTCTGCCGCGCGGTTTCACAACTGTCATCGCCTCATGACCATATGAGGGCATGCACATTTCGAAATTCGCAGCAGTGCCAATTGCCTCTATCGCCGATCGTTCCTGAACGGAGGCTGAAACAATCGCGGCTATTTCGGGGGCGCCGGTGACGGGCTTGCCGCCGGCGAGGGGCTCGCGGCCGGCTGCGGCTGCGCATTGCCCGATGCCGGCGCGGCCGGCTGCGAGGCCGCGGCCGCCGCCTGCTGCGGCTGCGATGCCGGGTTGATCCAGCAAGCGTGCACACGGCTGTCCAGGGTCTCGGCGACCTTGGGATCGATCTGGCCGCCGAAGCGGGTCAGGCAGCGGAAGGCGGCCTGGATGTGGCCGCCGGGGCAGCCGAAGCGGTCGTAGAGGTCGAGATGACGGAATGCGGTATCGAGGTCATCCCGCCACATCAGCCGCACCACGCGCCGGCCGAGCCAGACGCATTCGGGGTTGCCCGCCGGGCCGCTGATGACCTGGGCTGCTTCGGCGAATTCGTCGGTGCGGCGCTGGTTCTGGGCGGCGTCCTTGGCGGCGGCGTCGGCGGGCTGGGCGGCTGCCTTGCTCTGGTCCGGAGCGGGCGCGCCGCTCTGGGCGGAGGCCGCGCCGATACCCATCAGGATGACAAGGGAAGAAACGGCCAAGGTGGCGGCGAACTGCCGCAGGACCGCATTTCGTAACTCGAACACCCGTTGCCGCATGAATTCCCCAATGTATCACTGACCGTCCGCGTCAGGACCTTCGCGGACGCGCCTGCGTGATGGCGTCCAAATGGGTCTCCAATGCGGCGGAAAAGTCCTCCCGAGTCCATGGCCTGAATCCGGAAATTTGTCCAGCAAAGTCACGATCCTAGGCCTCGGTCGAACGGCCGGAGGTAAATTCCTCAGGGGAGGGATGGATCCATAACGGAGTCACCCCCTTGGCAGACGGCGTGCTAGCAGGTAATCGACGGCCCTCGCGGAGGACGGAACCGATTTCTCTTCGTACGCCACTGGCGCTTCTGCTCGTTTCACTGGGTGCGATCGCTGCCGTGTGGTGGTGGCTTGCCACGCCGATCTCGCTTGCGCGCGCCCCGATCGATCCCGCCGACAAGGTCCAATGCGTCTCCTACGCGCCGTTCCGCGGCGAGCAGTCGCCGCTGAACGCATGGACCCATATCGAGGCCGACCAGATCGAGCAGGACCTGCGCCAGCTCAAGGAGATCACCGACTGCGTCCGCACCTATTCGATGGAGAACGGGCTCGACCAGGTGCCGGCGATCGCAGCCCGGATCGGCGGGCTGAAGGTGCTCCAGGGCATCTGGCTCTCCAGCAACCGCACCAAGAATTTCGAGCAGGCCGCGCTCGCCATTCGCCTTTCCAAGGATTTCCCCGGAATCATCACCAGCATCATCGTCGGCAACGAAGTGCTGCTGCGTGGCGAGATGACGACCGCGGACCTCGTCTCCATCATCCGCTCGGTGAAGGCGCAGGTCAGCGTGCCCGTCACCTATGCCGATGTCTGGGAGTTCTGGCTCAGGAATCGCGAGATCTACGACGCCGTCGACTTCGTCACGATCCATATCCTGCCTTATTGGGAAGACAATCCGGTCAAGGCGAAGTTTGCCGCCTCCCATGTCGAACAGATCCGCGAGCGCATGGCGGTCGCGTTCCCCGGCAAGGAGATTCTGATCGGCGAAACCGGCTGGCCGAGCGAAGGGCGCATGCGCGAGGGCGCGCTGCCGTCGCGCACCAACCAGGCGCGCGTGGTCTCGGAGATCCTGAGTCTCGCGAAAGCGCAGAAATTCCGCGTCAATCTGATCGAGTCCTACGACCAGCCGTGGAAGCGCAAGCTGGAAGGCACCGTCGGCGGCTATTGGGGCCTCTATGACTCGGTGCGCCGTGGCCTGAAATATCCGCCGGGCCAGCCGATCAGCAATTTCCCGTACTGGAAATGGTACATGGGCGCCGGCATGGGCCTCTGCGTCCTGGTGTTCGCGGTCGCCGGCCTGACGTTGCGACGCAGGCCCTGGACGCCGCGCTTCTCGTCCTGGCTCGGCGTGGCGATCTCGGCGACCTCGGCCGGCATCCTGCTCGGGATCGGCGCGGACAAGATGTACTACGAGAGCTACGGCATCGGCGGCTGGCTGCTGTGGGGCGCGCTGCTCGCGGCCGGCATCCTGTCGCCGATCTTCTGCGCGCAGGCGATGGTGATCGGCCGCAGCCTCCCGACCTTCCTCGATCTGCTCGGTCCGCGCGAGGGCCGGAAATGGTCGAAGCTCACCGCCGTGCTCGGCTTGACGCTGGCAGTGACGGCGGTCATCGCGGCGCAGACCGCGCTCGGCTTCGTGTTCGACCCGCGCTACAAGGATTTCCCGTACGCCGCGCTGACGATGGCGGTGGTGCCGTTTGCGCTGTTGATGCTGAACCGGCCGCAGATCGGCCAGCGTCCGATCGCGGAATCGGTCTTCGCCGGCGTGCTGGCGCTGTCGGCGAGCTTTGTGCTGTTCAACGAGGGCCGCGACAATTGGCAGTCGCTGTGGACCTGCGCGATCTATCTCTTGTTCGCGCTCACGCTGTGGCGGGCGCGGGCCGAGCAAATCCAAGAATGAGCAGGCCGATCGCCAGGCCCGACAGCACGACATTGTAGAGCACGATGCCGAGGCCGGCCGCGATGATGCCGACGGTGAGCAGCACGATCGACGGCCGCATCAGGTTCAACGTCGCCACCACCAGTGCGACGATGCCGAACACCGAATTCTTGAACAGCACGGTCGAGACCGAGCGCGCCTTGCAGACCAGGGTCTGAAGCCCTGCGTCGCAGGCGAGACCGACCTGCGAGTTTTCGATTCCGAGGTAGCGCAAATAGAGAGCATAGCCGACGCTGGCGAAGCCGACGACGATCAGGAACTGCACCTGGTAGGGCGTGAGGCGGAAGGGCTTTTTTGTCATGGCGGCAATATGGTCGGGAAGCCGCGGGCGGGCAACAGGGAAGACGAGTTTATCGCGGCCCGTTGCGGGAGGAGCAAGGCGGCCGCGCCTGGCCCGAACTTGTCCAGGAACAGGCTGGGATCACGCAGGTTTTGAAACGGTGTGACCGCGCAACGCATGCTGCATACAAGGAGCGAGCATGGAAAAGCCAACCCAGGAGCAACTGGACGAACTCAAGAGACTGAGCAAGGAAGCTCGGGTCGAGGATTGGTCGGAACTGGTCCAGTCGAGGGATGAAGCTGAGAATCGCATTCGCGACCTGAAGGAAAAAGCGCGCATGGAGTAGGTGATTGCGTGCGCCGATGAGCCATCAAGGACGATTTTGCACCACCCGGTTCTGGTCCCTCAGCCGACGTTCGTATTTTTCGGCCAAGGCCAGCAATCGCCTCTTGATATAGGGGTCGGCCTGTTCGGCCAATTCGCGGATCAGCGCGAGGTGCTCGCGCAAAAACGTCTCGTCCGCCATCTCCGCTCCGAATCATGTTCGTCGCGGATACTGCCGTTTTGTGTCGGGAAATTTCGTATCGTTTGATACGTCGGCCCGAGACGGTCTTCCCCGCCGCAGGGCGGATGCCGCGTCTACCTTCTGAAGAACGACGACAGCGTCGATCCCGCCGACGCCGTCTCCGGCTTGGCCGGCGCTGCGGGTTGCGCCGCAGGAGCAGGCGCCGGCTCCTCGCGCTTCGACGAGCGTTTTGAGGAAGAGCTGCGGCGATGCTTGTCAGGCTTGGCGGCGGGCGCGGGTGCCGGAGCGGTCTCGGCTTGCGGCACCGAGTCCTGGTTCTTGTCGGAGTTCTTCTCTTGAACTCGATCCTGACTCTTCTCTTGTTTTTCCTGGCCGCCGCGCATTGACAGCCGCTGGCCGTCGAACACGGTGGTCTCGCAGTGGCGGTCGTTCTCGGCGAGGCCGGCGCAGAGTTTTGCTGCAGCCGCTGCATTAATCAGTGGGCCGGCACCGAGGCGGAGCTGCATGCCGAGGCCGGTGTTGCCTTCCTTGATCATGATGATCGGCCGCAGCGCTGCGATCTCGGGATTGGATTTGGTCACCCCGCGCCACAGCGCGCGCAGGCCATCGAGCGAGTTGGCGCCACCAAGATCAATCGCAAAGCGCGTCTGCTGGACCGCGATCGCGGGAGCCTCGCTTTCAGCGGCCTCCGGCGGCTTGGCTTGTGCCGCAGCGACTTCGACCGGGGCAGGCGCCGGATCTGGCTTCTTCTCGGTCGCCTTCTCAGCTGTCTTCTCAGTGGACTCGGGCTGAACCAGTTTCGGGGCGGCCGGATCGGGCGGCGCCATGATCGATTTGGATGGGACCAGCGGAAGCATCGGCAGTGCCGAATTCGTCGCCGGCAACTGCGCGACGAGCGAGGCCGCGGCCGCGCTTTGTGGCGGCGGGCTCGACGGCTCCTTTGTGGCCTCGGCGCGCGGCTTGTCGTTGGCCGGAGCCGGCGTCGAGGCGACCGGCGCGATGCCGGGCGCCGGCGGCCCGATCAAAGCCGGCGCGTCCTGAGGTTTCGCAACGGACGCCTGCGGCGGCGTTGTCGTCTGCTTGGCGATCGCGCCGGTGACGGAATCGAGCCCCTGCTCCAGCACGGTGACGCGCGAATAGAGCCGGTCGCGATCGGTGTTCAGCGTCTCGATGGCGGAGGCGAGGCGGCGGGCCTCGTTCTGGCTCTCCTTGCTCAGCATCTGGAGCCGGTCGGCCTGGCGCGCGAGATCGGCGGACGCAACCTGGTCGCGCCGCCAGCCGAGCTGGGCCTGATTGGCGAACACGGCAAGCACCACGGCGCCGACGGCCGCCACGCCCCATGAGCCCAGCCGCCACATCATGCCGCGATCGAACGAACTCTCCTCGGCCACAAGTCCGGAGAACAGCCCGCCGGTCTCCTTGGCGCCGAAGGCATCCGCCAGTGGGTCGGAATCCTTTGCCATGAACGTTAAGTGCCCAACCCCTGTCCGGCTTCCCCGAATCAATCAGGGAACATTAACAGGAAAAGCGTGTCGCACTTGAACTCCGGGCGTTTGCGGGGGTAGCAAGGCGATAGCTGATGAGGGCGGCCCGTCGCCCGCTGGCGCCGATTGATTCGGCCGGATTGACAGGATTTCGATGACCGCCCGTTCCAGCCTCACGATCGTGCTCGCCGCCGGCGAAGGCACGCGTATGCGCTCACACCTGCCGAAAGTGCTGCATCCGGTCGCGCACCAGAGCCTGCTCGCCCACGTGCTCGCCGCGGCGCCCAAGGGAACCGGCACCTCGCTCGCGGTCGTGATCGGACCCGACCATCAGGCGGTGGCGGACGAAGCAAAGCGCATCCGCCCCGACGCGCTCACCTTCGTGCAACAGGACCGGCTCGGCACCGCGCATGCGGTGCTGGCGGCGCGTGATGCCATTGCCCGGGGCGTGGACGATTTGCTGATTGCGTTCGGCGACACGCCGCTGATCTCGGCCGAGACCTTTGCGCGGCTGCGCACGCCGCTGGCCAAAGGCGCCGCGATTGCGGCGCTCGGCTTCCGCGCCGCCGATCCCACCGGGTATGGCCGCTTCATCGTCGAGGGCGACCGCCTGGTCGCGATCCGCGAGCAGGCCGATGCCAGCGCCGAGGAGCGCAGGATCGACCTGTGCAATGCCGGGGTCATGGCGATCGACGGCCGCCGCGCGCTCGCGATCCTTGAGAAGATCGGCAATGCGAATTCCAAGGGCGAATATTATCTGACCGACGCCGTCGGCGTTATCAGCGAACAAGGATGGGATGCCGTGGTGATCGAAACCAGCGAGGACGAAGTGCGCGGCATCAACACCAAGGCGCAGCTATCCGAGGCCGAAAGCGTGATGCAGGCGCGGTTGCGGAAAGCGGCGATGGAGTCCGGCGTCACGCTGATCGCGCCCGAAACCGTCTATCTCGCCGCGGATACCGTGTTCGGCAAGGACGTGACCATCGAGCCCTTCGTGGTGATCGGCCCCGGCGTTTCGATCGGCGACGGCACGGTGGTGCATTCCTTCTCGCATATCGTCGAGACCAAGCTCGGCAAGAAGGTCTCCATCGGCCCCTATGCGCGGCTGCGGCCCGGCACTTCGCTCGGCGACGGCGCGCGCATCGGCAATTTCGTGGAGACCAAGGCCGCGACGCTGGAGGCCGGCGTCAAGGTCAACCATCTCTCCTACATTGGCGATGCCACAATCGGCGCCAATTCCAACATCGGCGCCGGCACCATCACCTGCAACTACGACGGTTTCAAGAAGCACAAGACGATCATCGGGCAGGGCGCCTTCGTCGGCACCAACTCCTCGCTGGTCGCACCGGTGACAATCGGCAATGGCGCCTATATCGGCTCGGGCTCGGTGATCACGCGCGACGTGCCTGATGACGCCATGGCGCTGGAGCGTAGCCCGCAGACCATCCGCGACGGTGGCGCGGCGCGCTATCGCGAGATGAAGACAAGTGGCAAGAAGCTTGAAAAGAAGCCGGCGAAATGAGCGCCGCTATTCGTCGTCGGCGAATTCCGAGAAGATCGCGCGCGTCAGGCGCCAGCCACGCGCCTTGGCACGCTTGGCCGGCTCGCCGGCGGCGTGCTTGATGAAGACGGGCTTGCTTTCCTTGCCGCGCTGGGGCGGCGGCCAATGCGCAAGGTGCGTGCCGGTGGTCTCGCTGGCGCTCACCGACATCGATGACAGACCTTTGCGGTTGGATGAGCCTTTCATGGCCTCTCTCCTTGGTACGCAAGGGTTGGCCAAATTCGTTGACAACAAGTTAATGCGCGCGGTTTAAGGCTCAGCCAGTTCGACGCAGGCGAGGCGCGTTGCCGTCGGTGCTGTCTCAATCAGCAATAATTATTGAGTATCTGGTTCCTTAGGAACTTCGCTAAAAACCGAGCGCGTCGTTTAGGCGATTTTTCGACGATTTGGGGGATATTGATCCGCATGTGCGGGATTGTCGGCATTCTCGGGCGCGAACCGGTTGCAGAGCAATTGGTGGATTCGCTCAAACGTCTTGAATATCGCGGCTATGATTCCGCGGGCGTCGCCACGCTTGAAGGCAAGCATCTCGAGCGCCGCCGCGCCGAGGGCAAGCTGAAGAATCTGGAGAAGCGGCTGGAAGCCGAGCCGCTCAAGGGCACGACCGGAATCGGTCACACCCGTTGGGCCACCCACGGCAAGCCGACCGTGAACAATGCGCACCCGCACGCGACCGAGCGTGTCGCCGTCGTTCACAACGGCATCATCGAGAATTTCCGCGAGCTGCGCGAGGAACTCGAGACGAAAGGCACGGTGTTCCACACCCAGACCGACACCGAGATCGTGCTGCATCTCGTCGACGATCTGCTCACGCGCGGCAACAAGCCCGTGGAAGCGGTGAAATTGACATTGGCGCGTCTGCGCGGCGCGTTCGCGCTCGGCTTCATCTTCGCCGGCGAGGACGATTTGATGATCGGCGCCCGCAATGGTCCGCCGCTCGCGATCGGCTATGGTGACGGCGAGATGTATCTCGGCTCCGACGCCATCGCGCTCGGGCCGTTCACCGACACGATCAGCTATCTCGAGGACGGCGACTGGGTCGTGCTGACCCATACGAGCGCTTCGATCTTCGACAAGGACGGCCATGCCGTCCAGCGCGAGAAGACCAAGCACGCCGCCTCGACCTCGCTGGTCGACAAGGCCAATTACCGCCACTTCATGGCCAAGGAGATCCACGAGCAGCCGGAAGTGGTCGGCCACACGCTGGCACGCTATGTCGACATGGCGACAGAGCGCGTCTCGCTGCCGGTCAAGCTGCCGTTCGACTTCAAGAATATCCAGCGCATCAACATCACGGCCTGCGGCACCGCGAGCTACGCCGGGTTCGTCGCAAAATACTGGTTCGAGCGTTTCGCGCGCGTGCCGGTCGAGGTCGATGTCGCCTCCGAATTCCGCTACCGCGAGGCGCCCTTGCGCAAGGGTGATCTCGCCATCTTCATCTCGCAGTCGGGCGAGACCGCCGACACCCTGGCCGCGCTGCGCTACGCCAAGGATCAAGGCGTGCACACGGTGGCCGTCGTCAACGTGCCGACCTCGACGATCGCGCGCGAAAGCGAGACCGTGCTGCCAACGCTGGCCGGCCCCGAGATCGGCGTCGCCTCGACCAAAGCCTTCACCTGCCAGCTCATGGTGCTGGCAAATCTTGCGATCGCGGCCGGCAAGGCCCGTGGCGAACTGTCCGACGAGGACGAGTCCAAGCTCGTCCACGGGCTCGTCGAGATCCCGCGTTTGATGTCGGATGCGCTCACCACCGAGCTCCAGATCGAAAAGCTGGCGCGCGAGATCGCGAAATCGCGCGACGTGCTCTATCTCGGCCGCGGCACCAGCTTCCCGCTCGCGCTCGAGGGCGCGTTGAAGCTGAAGGAGATCTCCTACATCCACGCCGAGGGCTATGCCGCCGGCGAGCTCAAGCACGGCCCGATCGCCCTGATCGACGAGACCATGCCCGTCGTCGTCATCGCGCCCTACGACCGGGTGTTCGAAAAGACCGTCTCCAACATGCAGGAGGTTGCCGCCCGCGGCGGCAAGATCATCCTGATGACCGACGCCAAAGGCGCGGCGGAGGCAACCGTCGAGTCCCTCGTCACCATCGTCATGCCTGACATGGCGGCGGCGTTCACGCCGATGGTCTATGCCGTCCCCGTTCAGCTGCTCGCCTATCATACGGCGGTCATCATGGGGACCGACGTCGACCAGCCGCGCAATCTCGCGAAATCCGTGACGGTGGAATAGGCGGAAGGGTTGAGAGCGGAACGCTTCGTGGTCTTCCAAAACCTGCTAGAAGACCCTAGCTTGAACGAAGCGACCGACCTGGAACCCGAATGACCCCCCGTGACGATGCGCCTGCGCCTCTTGATCCCACGCCGGAGCCGCATACCGGCCTGATAGGCCGCTTCCGCAATTATTTTCTCACCGGTCTCGTGGTGACGGGACCGGTTGCGATCACCTTTTATCTGGTTTGGTGGTTCGTCACCTGGGTTGATGGCGTGGTGCGGCCGTTCGTGCCGCTGGCCTATCGGCCTGAAACCTACATGCCGTACGTCATCCCCGGCTGGGGACTGATCGTCGCATTCTTCACGCTGACTCTGGTCGGCTTCCTCGCGGCCAATTTGATCGGCCGGACGCTGGTCGATGTCGGCGAGACCTTCCTCGGCCGCATCCCGGCGGTGCGCGCCATCTACCGCGGCCTGAAGCAGGTGTTCGAGACTCTGTTCTCGGGCAAGGGCTCGAGCTTCCGCAAAGTCGGTCTGGTCGAGTTTCCCTCGCCGGGCATGTGGTCGATCGTGCTGATCTCGCAATCGCCGAACGAGGACGTCTCCCGCAGCCTGCCGGGTCAGGAGGAGCACGTCTCGGTGTTCCTGCCGTGTTCGCCGAACCCGACGACCGGCTTCTTCTTCTACGTGCCCAAGAGCAAGATCGTCGAGGTCGACATGAGCACCGAGGACGCCGCGACGCTGATCATGTCGGCCGGCGTGGTGCAGCCGGGTTCGGCGCCCGACCCGAAGAAGGCGGCGGCGCTGGCGGGCATGGCGAATGCCGCGCGTATTGCCAACGCCTCGGCTGCGCTGCAGCCCCAGCCTGCGAAGGTGGAGTAGGGCCATTCCTCTGCGGGATGGCCGCCGGTCACGCGAGCGTCCCGTCCTCTGCTAGTCTCCGGTGAACCGAGCGCGTTGCTCGGACTTCGATCTGGAGTGCACGATGTCCAAAACCATTGCGATCTTCGCGCCCGGTGCCATGGGCAGTGCCGTGGCCCGCCGTCTCGGCGAGCACGGTGCGCGCGTGCTGACGTCGTTGAAAGGACGGAGCGAGGCGACGCGCAAACGCGCGGCGGATGCCGGCATGATCGGCGCCGAGGACGACGCGATCGCGGACGCCGACATCATCCTCTCGATCGTGCCGCCGGGCGAAGCCGTGGCGCTCGCCGAGCGGCTGGCCGGGCTGATCGTCCGGCGCGAGAAGAAGCCGGTCGTGGTCGATTGCAATGCCGTCAACGTCGATACCGTGATGAGGATCGAGGAGATCATCGGCTCGGCACAGGCGCTGTTCGTCGATGCCGGCATCATCGGGTTTCCGCCCCAGCCCGGCGGCAAGAGCCCGGCCTTCTACATGTCCGGCGAGCATGCCAAGGACGTCGCCGTGCTGAAGGATTTCGGGCTCGACGTGCGGATCGTCGAGGGCCCGGTCGGCGCGGCGTCGGCTTTGAAAATGTCTTACGCCGGCATCGTCAAGGGCCTCGCCGGCATCGGCTCGGCGATGGTGGTCGCGGCAACGAAGGCGGGGGCTGCGGATGCGCTGCGCGACGAACTCGCACTCAGCCAGCCCGCGGTTCTGGCCCGGCTCGAAGTCGCGCTGCCGGACATGATTCCGAAAGCCTATCGCTGGGTTGCGGAGATGCGGGAGATTTCCGGCTTTCTCGGCCCCGATCATCCAGCCAGCCAGGTTTACGAAGGCTTTGCGCGCTGGTTCGAGCATCTCGCCGAGGACGCGAAGGGCGAGGCGGCGGATACCGACCTGATGAAGGCATTCGCCGCGCGTATCGCGCAGAAGAAATCCTGATCGTCCGGTCTCACGTCGCGGCCATCGATCATGTGCCGTGCACCGACTCCAGAAAACCCTGGATGTCCCGATCGCGTCTCAAGCGCACGACCGGGACGTCAGCACCATACTGCACGCGCTCGGCCTCGATGACAGGCGCGCGCTCGGTGTCGTAGCGCCATGCTTCCCGCATCAATGTCCAGTCGAACTGTTCGGGGCACCCCTCCGGGAGGTCAGGCCGGGTCTTGTCGCGATCGAGGGCGGAGCGCAGGAGAATGCGCCACTGGCAGAGCCAGCGCGGGCGGTCGATGACGACCAGAGTATCGGCGCGCGCCAGCGTGAGATCGAAGGCAAGCCCCGAGAAGCTGCCGTCGACAACCCATGCGTCGCCCGCGATCGCATCAGCAACACGTGTCCGGAAGCTCGGTTTGTCGGATGGCTTCCAGCCCGGCCGCCAGTAGAGCACGTCGAGATGCACCACCGGCAGCCCGAGCTTTCGCCCGAGATTCCGGGAGAGGCTCGTCTTTCCGCTACCCTGACAGCCCACGACGATGATCCGGCGCATGATGGGAAGATTTCACAAAGCCGGCCGCGACGAAAGGGGAGGTCTAAAGGGGAGGCCTTATGAGCCGGGCTGCGCTCGCAATGACGGGGAGGAGACGGCGCGCGGCCCATCTGTTATTGTTTCTGCGGAAGCAATTCTTCCGCAATGGGAGTTCGAATGAGAGTGCTCGTCATCGGCGCGGGAGCGCTTGGAGGCTAATACGGAGCGCGCCTGGTCCGAGCCGGCGGCGACGTGACCTTTCTGGTGCGGACCGGGCGTGCGGAGCAATTGCGGCGGAATGGATTGCAGGTCGTGAGCCCGCACGGCGATTTCGCCGTGCAGCCGAAGGTCATCCTGGCCAACGATCTCAAGGAAACCTTCGACGTCGTGCTCGTCGGGGTGAAATCCTACTCGCTCGACGAGGCGATGGCCCAGTTTGCCCCGGCGGTTGGTGCCCAAACGATGATTTTGCCGATCCTCAACGGGTTGAAACATGTCGACGCCCTGACTGCGCGGTTCGGCGCCGCTCAGGTTCTCGGCGGGCTCGCGAACGTCAGTGCCGGGCTCGATGCGGACGGCCGTGTCGTTCAGTTCATGGCCAATCAGACCATCGTCTTCGGCGAGATCCAGGGTTCGTTGAGCGAGCGCGTGCTCGCGCTGGAGACACTGCTGCATGTGCCCGGTATCGACGTGCGCGCCAGCGAAGCGATCATGCAGGACATGTGGGAGAAATTCGTCCAGCTCTCGACGCTCGCCGGCATCACCTGCCTGATGCGTGCAAGCATCGGAGACATTCTGGCCGTGCCGAACGGCGAGCAATCCATCTTCCGCCTGTTCGCCGAATGCTGCGCCGTCGCGACGGCCTCGGGTTTCGAGCCGCGAGCGCCTTTCATCGAGTTTGACCGGAAGCTGTTCACGACCCTGGACTCCCCGCTCAAGGCCTCGATGCTGCGTGACATCGAGCGCGGCTCGATTACCGAGGCAGAGCACATCCTCGGCGATATGGCCAACCGGGCCCGTGCACTTGATATCGACACGCCCTTGCTGGATCTCGCCCGGGCGCATGTGGCGGCTTATGAGATTGGGCGGCAGAGAGCGGCCAGCTAACCCGCCCCGATCAGCGGGATCGCCTCGTCCCGCTCGTAGAGATACAGCAGGCACCGCAGCGCCTCGCCGCGCTCGCCCTTGAGCTTTGGATCGTCCTTGAGGATGCGCAGCGCCTCGTCGCGGGCCTGGGTGATGAGCTGGCCGTGCACCTCCGAGCGGGCGATGCGGTAGCCAGGCAGGCCGCTCTGGCGCACACCGAGCACATCGCCTTCGCCGCGCAGCTTCAGATCTTCCTCGGCGATGCGAAAACCGTCGGTGGTCTCGCGGATCACCTTCAGCCGCGCCTTCGACATCTCGCCGAGCGGCTCGGAGTAGAGCAGCAGACAGGTCGAGGCCTCCGAGCCGCGCCCGATGCGGCCGCGCAATTGGTGAAGCTGGGCGAGGCCAAAGCGTTCGGCGTTCTCGATCACCATGATGGTCGCCGCCGGCACGTCGACACCGACCTCGACGACGGTGGTCGCGACCAGCAGGCCGATCTCGTGGGCGGCGAACTGGCCCATCACGCGGTCCTTCTCGGTGCCCTTCATCTGGCCGTGGACGAGGCCGACGCGGTCGCCGAAACGCTTTTGCAGGCTTTCGAAGCGCTTGGTCGCATTGGTCAGGTGCTCGGTACCCTCGGCCTCGGATTCCTCGACCAGCGGGCAGATCCAGTAGACCAGCTTGCCGGATTCGAGCGCGCGGCCGACGCTATCGGTGACCTCGCCGAGGCGGCTCATCGAGATGGTGCGGGTTTCGATCGGCTGGCGGCCGGCGGGCTTCTCCCTGAGCTCGCTGATGTCCATGTCGCCGAAATAAGTCAGCACCAGCGTGCGCGGGATCGGCGTTGCGCTCAGCACCAGCACGTCGACTGCCTCGCCCTTTGACGTCAGCGCCAGCCGCTCGCGCACGCCAAAACGATGCTGTTCGTCAACGACGGCGAGGGCGAGATCCTTGAAGATCACGTCGTCCTGGATCAGCGCATGGGTGCCGACGAGCAGGTCGATCTCGCCGGCTTCGATGTGTGCCAAGAGTTCCCGCCGCTCCTTGCCCTTTTCGCGGCCCGTGAGGATCGCGACGCGCATGCCCGCGCGCTCGGCGAGCGGCGTGATGGTCTTGATGTGCTGACGGGCCAGAATTTCGGTCGGCGCCATCAGCGCCGCCTGCTTGCCGACCTCGGTGACGGCGGCGGCGGCGAGCAGCGCGACCACGGTCTTGCCGGAGCCGACGTCGCCCTGGAGCAGGCGCAGCATGCGCACGGGTTGTTGCAGATCGCTCGCGATGGCCGCCGCGGCGTCGCGCTGGGAGGACGTCAGCGCATAGGGCAGGGCATCGATGATCTTGTTGCGGAGCTGCCCGTCGCCTGCATTGCGCACACCGGCCGGGCGCCGCAATTGCGCGCGAATGAGGGCAAGCGCAAGTTGCCCGGCCAGGAGTTCGTCGAAGGCGAGGCGCGACCAGAACGGCTGGTCGGGCAGAATGTCGGTGAGCTCGACCGGCTGGTGCACGCGGGTGAGCGCCTCGGCGATCGGCGGGAAGCCGCAGCGGCGCAGCACCTCCGGGCTGATCCATTCCGGCAGCGCCGGCAGCTTCTGCAGCGCCTGCGCGACCGCGCGGCGCAGCGAGCCGAGTGCAAGGCCTTCGGTCAAGGGATAGACCGGATCGATGCCGGACAGTTTTGAAATCGCCTCTTCGTCCAGCACCCGGTCGGGATGCACGATCTGGGGGATGCCGTCGTACATCTGGAGCGTGCCGGAGACGAAGCGCTTCTCCCCGATTGGCAGCAGCTTTTCGACATAGCCGGGCTTTGCGCGGAAGAACGTCAGCACGACGTCGCCGGTATCGTCGCTGGCGTAGACGAGGTAGGGCGCGCGCGCATTGCGCGGCGGGGGCGGGCGGTGGCGGTCGACGGTGACCTCCAGCGTCACCATGGTTCCCTGCGTGGCGTCGCGGATCTTCGGCCGTGCCCGGCGGTCGATGACCTGGCTCGGCAAATGCAGCAACAGATCGACCAGCCGCGGCGTCTCATTGCGGCTCAGCAGATATTGCAGCAGCTTGTCCTGCTTCGGACCGACGCCGGGCAGGCTGGTCACGGGGGCAAACAGCGGATTGAGCAGGCTGGGGCGCATCAGGCGAACCTAGGATCGTTTTCGCTCGTCATGCCCGGCTTTATGCCCGGCATCCACGTGTTTTTTCGTGCCCCTGCGGCGGCAGCGGGCCATGATAAATCGAGGGCTGACAGGGCCCGCCCGAGTGGCTATATCACCCCGGCCCGGCACGTCCGGGCTTTTGGCGTTTGACTGGAATTGAGACATGACGGGAACGACACGATCGAGCGACGGGCTGGACGACCGCCGCAAGCGGCTTCTGTTCCGCTGCTGGCACCGCGGCACGCGCGAGATGGACCTGATCCTCGGTCGCTTCGCGGATGCCGAGATCGGCAATCTGTCCGAAGACGAGCTGACGCAGCTCGAGGCCCTGCTCGAAGAGGCCGATCCCGACCTCTATGCCGCCATCACCGGCGACAAGGTGCTTGCCGCCGAAATCATCGGCCCGCTGTTTGCGCGCATCAAGGCGTTTCCGATCGCGGACCGCGACGTATGAAGCAGGGGATGAAATCGCCGGCCGAGCTGCTCACGCCCGGCCGCGCGCTGACGCTTGCCAATGTCGCCGAGGGTGCCGAGGGCCTCGTTGTCTCCGATCTCGCGCGCGCCATCGCGGCGCGGCCGAAGAAGCCGGCTGTCAGCCTCGCGGTGGTCTGCCGCGACGGGCCGCGGATGCAGCAGCTCGAACGGGCCCTGCAATTCTTCGCGCCCGATTTGCCCGTGCTGACCTTCCCGGCCTGGGACTGCCAACCCTATGACCGCGTCTCGCCCCATGGCGGTGTCCTCGCGCAGCGCCTGACGACGCTGGCGCGCCTTGCGTCACTGACCGGCAGCGACAAGCCGCTGATCGTGCTGACCACGGTGAACGCCGTCGTCCAGCGCGTGCCGGCGCGCGAGCTCGTCGCGGCGCAGGCGCTGTCGGTCGCGCCGGGCAACGTCGTGCCGATGGACACCATCATCGCCTGGCTCGAGCACAACGGCTACAACCGCTCCTCGACCGTGCGCGAGCCCGGCGAATATGCCGTGCGCGGCGGCATTCTGGACCTGTTTCCGGCCGGCCTCGACCAGCCCGTCCGCTTCGACTTCTTCGGCGACAGCCTGGAATCGATCCGCACCTTCGATGCCGAGACCCAGCGCACGCTGCTCGACATGCGCGCGCTCGATCTCGTGCCGATCTCCGAATTCCAGCTCGTCACCGACACCATCCGCCGCTTTCGCATGGGCTATGTCGCCGAGTTCGGCGCGCCCGAGCGTGACGATACGCTGTACGAAGCCGTCAGCGAAGGCCGCCGTCATCCCGGCATGGAACATTGGCTGCCGCTGTTCCAGGACCGGATGGACACGTTGTTCGACTATCTTCAAGGAGCTTGCGTGGCGATCGAGCCGCAGGCCGAGGACGCCATCCGCGAGCGCTTCAAGCAGATCCTCGACTATTATCAGGCCCGCCGCGATGCCATGGAGCATCCGGGCGGCGGTGCCATCTACAAGCCGCTGCCGCCTGACAGGCTCTATCTGACCGAGGAGGAGTGGGGCAAGCGCGAGAGCGGAATGCCGCTGGTGCGACTGACGCAATTTTCGGTGCCTGCTGATGGTACCAGCGTGGTCGATGCCGGCGCACGCAAGGGACGAGACTTTGCGCCGGAGCGCAACGACAACAAGGTCAATGTCTTCGAAGCCGTCGTCGCACATGTGCATGGGCTGCTGACTAACCGCAAGAAAGTGGTCATCGCGCTCTGGACGGAGGGCTCGCGCGACCGCATGATTTCGATGCTGCGCGATCACAAGCTCACCCCTGTGACCAGCGTCAACAGTTGGCGCACGGTGCAGGCGACCCCGCGCAACGAGACCATGCTCGCCGTGCTCGGCCTCGAAAGCGGTTTCGAGACCGACGAGATCGCGCTCATCAGCGAGCAGGACATTCTTGGCGATCGCCTGGTCCGGCCGCGCAAGGCGAGCCGCAAGCTCGACAATTTCATCTCGGAGGTGACGAGCCTTGCCGCCGGCGACATCGTGGTTCACGTCGATCACGGCATCGGCCGCTTCATCGGCTTGCAGACGCTCGACGTCGCCGGCGCGCCACATGACTGCCTCGAGCTGCATTATGCCGCCGAGACCAAGCTGTTCCTGCCGGTCGAGAACATCGAGCTGCTGTCGCGCTATGGCTCCGACCAGACCTCGGTCGAACTCGATCGTCTCGGCGGCTCGGGCTGGCAGACGCGCAAGGCCAAGCTCAAGAACCGCATCCGCGAGATCGCGGGCGAGCTGATCAAGATCGCCGCCGAGCGCCACCTGCACGAGGCGCCAAAGCTGCCGGTGCAGCCGGGCCTCTATGACGAATTCTGCGCGCGCTTCCCTTATGACGAGACCGAGGATCAGCTTGGCGCGATCGAGTCCACGCTGAAGGACCTCGAGCTCGGCCGTCCCATGGATCGGCTGATCTGCGGCGACGTCGGCTTCGGTAAGACCGAGGTGGCGCTGCGCGCCGCCTTCGCGGTGGCGCTCGAAGGCAAGCAGGTCGCGGTCGTGGTGCCGACCACGCTGCTAGCTCGCCAGCACTACAAGACGTTCACCGAGCGTTTCAAGGGTTTCCCGGTGCAGGTCGCGCAGGCCTCGCGGCTGGTCCCGGCCAAGCAGCTCAATCTGGTCAAGAAGGGCCTCACCGACGGCGCGGTCGATATCGTCGTCGGCACCCACGCGCTGCTCAGCAAGTCGATCAAGTTCCGCGATCTCGGGCTGCTGATCGTCGACGAGGAGCAGCATTTCGGCGTCACCCACAAGGAGCGGCTGAAGCAGCTCCGCGCCGAGGTGCACGTGCTAACGCTGTCGGCGACGCCGATCCCGCGCACGCTGCAGCTCGCGCTCACCGGCGTGCGCGAGCTCTCGATCATCGCATCGCCCCCGGTCGACCGCCTCGCGGTCCGCACCTTCGTCGCTCCGCACGATCCCTTGATGATCCGCGAGGCGCTGCTGCGCGAGCGCTATCGCGGCGGCCAGGCGTTCTACGTGGTGCCGCGTATCGACGACCTCGCCGAGGTCAAGGACTTCCTCGACAAGAACGTGCCGGAGATGAAGGTCGCGGTCGCGCACGGGCAGATGCCGCCCGCCGTGATCGAGGACATCATGACCGCGTTCTACGACGGCAAGTTCGACATCCTGCTGTCGACCACGATCGTGGAATCCGGCCTCGACATCCCCAACGCCAACACGCTGATCGTGCATCGCGCGGACATGTTCGGCCTCGCTCAGCTCTATCAGCTCCGTGGCCGCGTCGGCCGTTCCAAGCTGCGGGCCTATGCGCTGTTCACGCTGCCGGCGCAGCAGAAGATCACGGCGCAGGCCGAGCGCCGGCTCACCGTGCTGCAATCGCTGGAGACGCTGGGCGCGGGCTTCCAGCTCGCCTCGCACGACCTCGACATCCGCGGCGCCGGCAATATCCTGGGCGAGCAGCAGTCCGGCCATATCAAGGAGGTCGGCTTCGAGCTCTACCAGTCAATGCTGGAGGAGGCGATCGTCAACCTCAAGGCTGGCGTTTCGGAGCCCGCCGCCGATCGCTGGTCGCCGACCATCACCATCGGCATGCCCGTGCTGATTCCGGAGGACTATGTCGGCGATCTCTCGGTGCGACTGTCGCTCTACCGGCGGCTCGCCGACCTCGACAGCGAGGAGGAGATCGAGAACTTCGGCGCCGAGATGCGCGACCGTTTCGGCGTGCTGCCGGACGAGGTGCGCTATTTGTTCAAGGTCGCCGCGATCAAGGCGTTCTGCCGCCAAGCCAATGTCGGCAAGATCGACGCCGGCCCGAAGGGCGCCGTCATCGCCTTCCGCGACAATTCCTTTGCTCACCCCGATCGCCTGGTGAGCTTCATCCGCAGCCACGGCCAGGCCGCGAAGGTGCGGCCGGACATGAAGGTGGTGTTCCTGCAGGACTGGGAGACGCCGGAAGAGCGGCTGGCCGGCACCACCGAGATCATGCGCCAGCTGGCGCAGCTCGCGCAGAGCAAGAAGGCGGCGTAGAAGTTTCCGGAGGCGGCGCGGCGCGAAACGACGCGCCGCATCCGGATCCCCGAACAGCGACATATGATCACTTGCGGAATGATCGAACAGTTGCTACGTTCAGTCTATCGAGTTTCGGCCGAACGACTTGGCCTCGCCGCTGAAAAGCGCGCCTGACTGACGACCCTCCCTCCAGATCTCGACGACACACGCCGCGCTTCTGAGCGCGGCTAAACGTTTATCTATCTTAAAGGACGATCCCCATGACGACGGGAACTGTGAAGTGGTTTAACAGCCAAAAGGGCTTCGGATTCATTCAGCCGGACGAGGGCAGCCAGGATGTCTTCGTTCATATCAGCGCCGTTGAACGCGCCGGCATGAATACCCTCAACGAAGGGCAGAAGGTTTCCTTCGAAATCGTTGCAGATCGCCGGACCGGCAAGTCTGCTGCTGAAGATCTGCGCGCCGCATAGGCTGCCGCAATCTCAATGACGTTGCTTTGACCACGGATGTACTGGCAGAGCTTCGGATCTTTGGACCCGCGACCGTTTATCGGCCGCGGGTTTTTTGCGCCGGCTGTCGCCCGCCGCGAATGAGAATGCGAACGGTCACGCAACGATTCCATATATGAGCAGTCGAGCTCCGACGGCAGCGAGCGCTGGCGGATGACTACGACGCCGCCCGCGACGCGTCGGCCGACAGCCGTCCCAGCAGCGACCTTGCCGTATCCGACGGCGACAGCGAATCCACCGAGACGACGGGATCGCTGCGCATCTCGTGCTTGCCGTTCGACGTGTGCCGCATCACCGCGGAGAGACGGCGGGCGATCATGTGGGCGGTGCGGAAGTCGGTCTCGGCGAACACGACGATGACCGAGCCGTCCTTCTGCGCCACGCCAAAATCCATCTGCCGCATCAGGCGGCTGAGAATGCGGGCGGCATCGAGCTGGGCGCGGGAATTGCCGGGGTCGAAGGCGAAGCGCGCGACCGAGAGGCCGCCGCCGCGGGCCAGCGTCTGCTCGACCGTCTTGGCAAAATCGCGCGCAAAAGCTTCCGCCGTGAGCAGGCCGCTGCGCGGATCGAGCCAGCCGCCGGCATCAATCGAGCGCAGCGTGCGGCTCAGCTGGGCTTCCATGGCGTGCTGGCGGATCAAGGGCAGCGCGTTGGCGGCGACCTTCGTCGGCTCGCCCGGGATGAGCTCGAGATTGGGCAGGTCGTAGGTCTGCGTCAACTGATGCGCAGTGACGATCACGGGCAGGCTGCGGAAGCGGGTGTCCTCGGCGAGCACCGTGAGGAAGGCATCGGTCACGCGGGGGGTAAAACCTTCGGCGAGCACGACGCCGTCGAGATCGCGGGTGTTGAGATGCTTGGCCGCCGCCTCGATCGAGAGCGCCCCGATGACGCCGACGCACTCGCCGAGCGCAACGGAAAGCGCGGGGTAAGCCGCGCCGCGACCGATCAGAAGCACCGTGGCATCGCGAACGGGATCGGCCTCCGGCAGCGCGACTTTCACCTCGGGCAGCCGGCGCAGCACCGTGGCATGGAGCGTGCGAATCCGTAGTGCGGCGCGAAGCCGCGCGATCAGGCGTTCGGAATGGCCGGCGCGCGAGGAAGAGAAGGGCAGGGCGTTGTGAGGGAGCGCGCCCGCCGCATCCAGCGCCACGAAGGGAAGGTAAGGCGATTGCTCCGCGATCTTCTTGGCGAGCGGCGCCAGATGCGGCTCGTGCCCGGTGTGCATCGCGGCGAGAACCGCGGCCGGCTGTACCTCTTCGACCGCGCGCACCGCGCCGGCCCAGCTGGTGTCGATCACGGGGAAGAATCGCGCCTCGTCCAGCGCCGCAATGAAGGCCGGCCGCTCGGCATTGGACACAAACAGGATCGGGCCGGCCTGGGACATCGAGGAGCTCTGATCACGCGACAGGTGCCGCGCAATCTAGTCCGGCCGCCTTAATGCAGCGTCAATGGAACCGTCGAAATGACCGTCAACCCGGCCCGGACCGGTCGCGAAAAGCCTCGACCATCAGGGGGTTAAGCCCGAGTTCGCTGAGCGCTTCGCGGGCGCGGGCATTGTCCTGGGCCCGGCCCGCGAGCCGGTGACCGGAGAGCCGGTCGGGCAGCGCGGTCAGCAGGGCGCCCTGGCCGAGCCGGCGCGCCCATTCCTGGAGGTCGTTGGAGAGGAAGCGGTAGCCGCCGACGGCCATGATCCCGGAGGGCGGCGCGGTAATGCAGATCGCGCCGCTGGGGCGGTCGAGCCGTGCGGCATAGCCGGTGTCGACATAGTCGCGTGGCGGCTGCGCGATCAGGCTGTCGCCGACCGGCGGCGGAGGGGCGTAGGCCGCGATCGGCACCATCGGGCCGCGCAGGCCGAGCGTGCCCTTCGGTGTCAGCAGAATCTCGCCGGCGATCGACGAACCCGACTGCTCGCGCGGCGCGCCGTGCGGTCCCGGCATCACCGGCACCGGCATGCCGTCCTCGCCACGCCGGGCGCCGAACAATCCGGCCTCGCCGAACAGATAGACGTCAGTGAACGGCGCGTGAGGCGCGATCCATGCCTCGCTCGCCGCCACCTGCTCGGGGGCACGCCACAGGCCGATGACGTTGCGCAAGGTCGGCATCCGCGCCGCCAGTTCGGAATCGCCGAGCCGCTGGGCGAACTGTGCCGGTGCGATCAGCACGTCGCATTCGTGCGCGTTGACCTGCTGCTCCAGCACGTCGTTCTCGAACGGATGATGCAGCGCCAGCGTGCCGCCGCACAGCAGCCACACCGCGAGCGAGGAGGCGAGCCCTGCGAACGACATCGGCGTGAACGCCGCCATCACGGTCGCGCCCTGCCTGATGTCGGCTTCCAGCGACATCGCGAGCCCCCCGGCGATCAGGCTGAAATGCGGCCGCGGCACCGGACGAAAGCCTTCCGCGGTGACGTCGAAGGAGATCATCGCCGCCTTGCGACCATCCTGAATCACGGCGCGCGCGGTGCCGGGCGGACGGGCCTGCACGTCGTCGAGCGAGGCCATGCCTTCGGGCAGGTTGGTGCCGAAGCCGCAGACGTGGCGGATCGAGAAGGCCTCCGCGGCCGCGTGCATGGCGAGATCGGCATAGCTGACGCCGTCGACCGTGCTCATGGTGACGATGGCGCGCGCCGCGGTGCGGTTGAGAGCGGCGGTCAGTTCGGCATGGCGCCAGAGCAGCGGCAGCACGGCGACGACGAGGCCGGCGCGATGGGCGGCGAGAACGGTGAGCACGAACTCGACCGTATTCGGCAGCTGGATGGCGATGACGGAATTGGCCGGCAGGCCCGATTCGACGAAATAGGCGGACAGCGCCTCGATGGCCGTGTCAGCCTCGGCATAGCTCATCCGCCGCGGCTGGTGCCCGGTCACGCGGAACTTGTTCAGGGGGTCGAGCAGAGCGGTCGCGTGCGGCTGCCGCATCAGCGTGCGCTGAAACAGCGTGTCGAGCGTCGGCGATACGGCTGGCTGGTTCACGGCGTCACTTTGCTTGATGAGCTTCCGGCTGCCCCTTCGACCACCAGGTCTCCGGCAAATAGCCGGACAGCGAGGTGGCCTCTGGCCGTTCTATCCGATTCCAGCGCGCGATCCATTGCTCGGATACGTTAAACAGGGGGATTGTATAGAAACCGGAGATCAAAGCGCGATCGAGCGCCCGTACCGCGGATACGAAATCCGTATGTTCACGGGCTTCCAGCAGTGCGGCAATCATCGCATCGACCGCGGGATCCCTGGCCCCCATGTAGTTGCGGGTGCCCGGATTGTCGGCGGCAGCGCTCCCCCAGTAGAAATATTGCTCGTTGCCGGGCGACAGCGACTGGTCCCAGCGGTTCTGGATCATGTCGAATTCGTAGGCGAGCCGGCGCTGGTCGAACTGCACAGGGTCGACCGATCGTACGCTGGGCTCGATGCCGGCGCGCCTGAGGTCGCGCTGGAAGGCAAGCGCGACGCGTTCCTGGTCGCGGGTCGTGACCAGGATCTCGAAGGTGAAGGGCGCCTTGGTCGCGCGATTGCGCAGCACGGTTCCGTCGAGATCGTAGCCGGCCTCCGATAACAGCTTCAGCGCCGCGCGCAGCGTGGTCCGGTCGCGCCCAGAGCCGTCGGTTACCGGCAGGCGGTAGCTGCCGTCCAGGATGTCAGGCGGGATCTGCGCGGCGAACGGCTTGAGCAGCTCACGCTCGCGAGCATCCGCAGGCTTGCCATACGCTGACAGGTCCGAGCCGGCAAAATAGCCGGCGACGCGCGAGTAGAGGCTGAAGAAGTAGTTGCGGTTGACCAACTCGAAATCGAACAGCAGCGTCAGCGCCTGGCGCACGCGGATGTCGGCGAAGATGGGACGCCTCGTGTTGAACACCAGAAATTCGGAAGGTTGCGGCACGCCCGGCTTGAAGGTGTCGCGGATCACGTCGCCATTCTTCGCCGCGGGAAAGTCGTAGCCGTCGTGCCAGCGCAGCGGCTCGTGCTCGATGCGGAAATCATAGAGGCCGCGCTTGAAAGCTTCGAACTGGCCGTTGGCCTCGCGAAAATAGTCGAGCCTGATCTCGTCGAAATTGTAGAGCCCGCGATTGATGGGCAGGTCACGGCCCCAATAGTCGGGATTGCGGGTGAGCGTCACGCTGGCACCGGGCCTCACCGCGGTGACGCGGTAGGGGCCGGAGCCGACCGGGGCCGTCAGCGTCGTCTCCTCGAAAGCCGCGACGTCGACGGCGTGTTTCGGCAGGATCGGCATCAGGCCGAGGATCAGCGGCAGTTCGCGGTCATTGGCTCCCGCAAGGTCGAAGCGGACGGTGAGGGGATCCGGCGCCTCGGCGCTTGCGACCTTGCCGTAATATTGCCGGTGGTTGGGGCGGCCGTGGTCGCGCAGCAACTGCCAGGAGAACAGCACGTCCTCGGCGCGGACCGGCTTGCCGTCGGAGAAGCGGGCGCGGGGATCGATGTGGAACGCGACAAAGCTGCGCGCGTCATCGGTCTCGACCGATCTGGCGAGCAGGCCGTAGAGCGTGAACGGCTCGTCATTGCCGCGCGCGAGCAGACTCTCGACCACGTAGTTCCGCATCTGCTGCACGGCCAGTCCCTTGACGATGAAGGGATTGAGGCTGTCGAAGGTGCCGAGAACGCCCCAGGTCAGCCGGCCGCCCTTGGGGGCGTCAGGGTTGACGTAAGGCATATGGGTGAAATCGGCAGGCATCGCCGGCTTGCCGTGCATGGCGATGGCGTGGGCTGCCTCGGCCCCTGCGCCGCTGGCCGGGAGCCCCAAGGCGAACGGGAGCCCCAAGGCGAAAGCCAGGATACAGAGGCGGACGCAAAGACCTTCAGGACGGCCCTCGAGAAGGCGCTGGAACATGAACATCTGCACACGTTGATTCGAGGACCGCAGGCCTGAATCCTATCACAGGGATTTTCCCCGGGGCGTACGCCAGCGCGCGGCCAAAGACGCTTGTCGGCATTGATCTTTTCGTCGGCCACGTTAAGAAGGCGGGCAATCGCGCACGAGCGCCGAGCCGTCACTTATCCGCCTCATTTGACGGGGAGAGAGCCGCGCCCAACGTGGCCAGGCTCGGTGCGTCGAAGCGGTTCGGGCGCTTCCCGTTCAGAAAGGGTTTTCCGCAATGAATTTCCGTTACTTGGCCGCGTCCGTCCGGCCGCGCGGGCGACTTCTCGCCCTGTTGACGGCGACGGCGTTGGCCGTCCCGTTTGCCGCCGAGGCCCAGGCTCCCGCTCCGGGTGCGCCCGCGCCCAAGGCGGCTCCGAAGGCCGCTCCGAAGGCCGCCCCAAAGGCGCCGGCCCCGGCCGCTCAGGCACCCGCCCAGCCGGCTCCCGCCCAAGGCGCTCCGGCGCAGCAGGGCGCGGCCCAGCCGGCCGATCAGCAGATCCAGCTGATCTACGCCCCCTGGACCAAGTTCTGCCTCAAGGGCCAGGACGCCAATGCCAAGCAGGTCTGCTTCACCGGCAAGGACGGTCGTATCGAGTCGGGCCAGCCGGTCATTGCGGCCGTCATCATCGAGCCGGAAGGCGAGCCGAAGAAGATCCTGCGCGTGACGCTGCCGCTCGGCATGCAGCTGGTGCACGGTACCCGCATCATCGTGGACAACAATCCGCCGTTGCAGAGCCCGTATGTGATCTGCTTCCAGAACGGCTGCATGTCCGACTACGAGGCCACGCCCGAGTTCATCAACAACATGAAGAAGGGCCAGAACCTCGTTGTTCAGGCGATCAATGCCAACGGCGCACCGCTGACCTTGCCGCTGCCGCTCGCCGGCGAATTCCAGAAGGCCTATGACGGTCCGCCGACGGATCCGAAGGTGTTCGAGGAAACCCAGAAGAAGCTTCAGGAAGAGCTTCAGAAGAAGGCTGACGAGCAGCGCAAGAAGCTCGAGCAGCAGGGCACGCCGCCCGCCGGCCAGAAGTAATCGGGACCCGATCCCGGACATGAAAAAGGCGCTCGGTTTCGAGCGCCTTTTTTGCTGGCCAGCTGATGGCTGCGAAAACTCAGTTCAGCGACGGATTGCGCGGGCGGTAACCGCCGGTCTTGTCCTTGACGAAGATCTCGGCGACCTGGGAATGCCGGACCGGCTCGCCAGAATCGTCCGGCACGAGATTCTGCTCGGAGACATAGGCGACGTATTCCGATTCCGAGTTCTCCGCGAGCAGGTGATAGAACGGCTGGTCCTTGTGGGGCCGCACCTCCTCCGGGATCGACAGCCACCACTCCTCGGTGTTGTTGAATTCCGGATCGATGTCGAAGATCACGCCCCGGAACGAGAAGATCCGGTGGCGCACGACCTGTCCGATCTGGAATTTGGCGGTCCGCGCTTTAATCATTCCCCGTCGATAGACCAGGATTGTGGCCGATGCTAGTGCCCTGATCTGGAATTAACCCGCGGTTGCGGGGCAGATAACCCCCCAATCTTCAGAAAACGCTTCATCAATGGTCGATATCCTCAATCTGGCTCTACCTTATTTCGGCTTGATCTTCGTTGGATTCGCCTGTGGCAAGGTCAAATCGCTGCCGGAATCGGGCCTCGCCTGGATGAACTTCTTCCTGCTCTATGTGTCGCTGCCGGCGCTGCTGTTTGCGATCATGTCGAAGACGCCGTTCTCGGAATTGAACAACCCGCCATTCCTGGTCGCGACCACGCTGTCGACCGTTGCGGCGTTCACACTCGCGCTGGTCGTCGGCAAGGTTCTCGGCGGGCTGACGCTGCGCGAGGCGACGCTCGCCGGGCTCTCCGGCGGCTACGGCAATATCGGCTACATGGGACCTGGGCTGGCGCTTGCCGTGCTCGGGCCGAAGGCCTCGGCGCCGACTGCGCTGATCTTCTGCTGCGACAGCATCTTCCTGTTCACGATCGTGCCGCTGCTGATCGAGCTTTCCGACCGCGATCATCCCTCGATCGTGCATGCCTTCGGCGTCGTGCTGAAGCAGATTGTGCTCAACCCGCTGATCATGTCGGCCTGTTTCGGTGCGGCCTTCGCATCGCTGCATGTCGAGATGCCGGTCGCGCTCGATCGCACCATCACGTTCCTCCAGAACGCAGCCGCCCCGACCGCGCTGTTCGTGCTCGGCGTGACCGTGGCGCTCCGTCCGTTCGATCGGGTCCCGTGGGAGGTGCCGGGCGTGATCGCGATCAAGCTCCTGGTCCATCCGCTCGCAGCGTTCGGCCTGATGCTGGCGTTCGGCCCGTTCGCGCAGCCCTGGGCCGCGACCGCCGTGCTGATGGCCTCGCTGCCGCCGGCGCTGAACGTGTTCGTCATCGCCCGGCAGAACGACGCCTGGATCGAGTCGGCCTCCGTCGCGGTGTTGCTCGGGACCTTTGCGTCCGTGGTTACGCTGACCAGCGTGATGTGGGCGATCCAGACTGGCCGGTTGGCGTTTCCCTGAGCGGCGGTTACTTCCGCCAAGTCGGCGTCAGGCCTTCGCGCATCGCAAAACGCCGGAGCGGGCCGATCGCGCCGAGCAGGTGCATGCCGACCGCGCGGACCGGCTGCAGCGGGAGGAAATCGTTGAGCAGCGAGCGGTTGGCGATATCGATCGCAAAGGTCCGGCTCAGAATGTCCGGACGCCGGGCCCGGTCGTAACGCTTGAGCACGTCGGGTGCGCCGGGATCCTGGCCTGATGCGATGGCCTCGCCTGCAAGCCTCGCAATGTCGGCGGCATCGCGGAGGCCGAGATTGAGACCCTGGGCGCCGATCGGGGGAACCACATGGGCGGCTTCGCCGATGAGCGCGATGCGGTCGCGGCCAAAGGATTTTGGACGCTCGATCGCCAGCGGGAACAGATGGCGGCCCGGCTCGACCGTCATCCGTCCGAGGATCGAATGCGACTGCTTCTCGATCGCGGCGGACAATTCCTCATCGCCCAGGCCGCGAAGCCGCTCGGCGTCCGCAGGCGCCGAGATCCAGACGACGCTGGAGCGATCGCCTGGCAGGGGCACGAACACGCAAGGGCCATGCGGGGTGTGGAACTCGGTCGAGACGTTGCGATGGGGCCGCGCGTGGCCGACATTGAAGGTCAGCGCCGTCTGGGTCAGCTCGCGCTGCGTCACCGCGATGCCGGAAGCTTCGCGGCACAGCGAATGCCGGCCGTCGGCGCCGACCACGAGGCGGGCCGAGAGAAATTGCGCAGCGGCGGTGCGGATGGCGACGTCATCGGCTTCGATGACCACAGTTTCGGCCTCGTCGTCGAAACGGACGAGCTCGGGCAGTTCGGCCGCGCGCGCTTCCAGCGCCAGCATCAGCGAGCGGTTGTCGATATTGTAGCCGAAGGCATCGAGGCCGATTTCGTGGCAGGAGAACCGGACCTCCGGGCTGCGAAACAGCCGGCCGGTGTCGTCGACGAGCCGCATGATTTCGAGCGCGGACGCCTTGTCCTTGCAGCGCGGCCAGACGTCGAGGCTCTCCAGCAGATCGACGGAGGCGCCGAGTAGCGCCGTGGTTCGATTGTCGGCATAGGGCACGCGACGCGCCACCAGCGCGGTCCGTGCGCCCGCCTGCGCCAGTGCGATGGCCGCGCTAAGTCCCGCCGGTCCGCCGCCGATCACGGCCGCGTCAAAGAGTGTCGATACATCTGTCATGGAACGACATTGGACACGCCCCGCAGCAAATTCAAGCCCGCTGATATTTCCCTGATTTTATGACGAATTGTGCGACCGGACGCCGCAATGGCTTATGTGCAAACCGGTGTCATTCTGATAGCAGAAGCCATGGACAGCCAAGAGGATTCCCTGAAACCCAGGCCCGCGATCCGCGCCGCTGCCTTCTCGGTGCATATCTTCACCGCGTTCGGTGCGGCGATCGCGCTGCTGGCGATGCTTGAGGCCGTGCGCGAGCACTGGGCGGCGATGTTTCAGTGGCTGGGCGTCGCCCTCATCATCGATGCGATCGACGGGCCGATCGCGCGCCGACTCAACGTCAAGGACGTGCAGCCGAACTGGTCGGGCGACGTGCTCGATCTCGTGGTCGATTTCGTCACCTACGTCTTCGTGCCGGCCTATGCGATCGTGGCCAGCGGCTTGCTGCTGCCGGTCGCGGCTCCCTTACTCGGCGTCGCCATCATCGTCACCAGCGCATTATATTTCGCCGATCTGCGCATGAAGGCGGACGATAATCATTTTCGCGGTTTTCCGGCGCTGTGGAATGCGGCGGCGTTCTACCTGTTCCTGCTGCACTGGCCGCCGCTGCTGTCGACACTGCTGGTAGCGGCCCTGGTGGTGCTGACCTTCGTGCCGTTCCACGTGCTGCATCCGGTGCGCGTCGTGCGGCTGCGCTGGCTGACGATGACGCTGATTGCCATCTGGGCTCTGCTCTCCTTCTACACGCTGCAGATGGACTTTCGCGTCGGCACCGGCGTGACTGTTGCGCTCTGCGCGATCGCGCTCTGGATCAGCTTCAGCGACGCATTGATACGGCTGACAAGATCCTTCGCATGATGCACCTGTTGACCAGCCCCGAAGCCTGGGCCGCGCTCCTCACTTTGACCGCGCTCGAGATCGTGCTCGGCATCGACAACGTCATCTTCCTGTCGGTGATCGTCTCGCGCATTCCCGAGAAGCAGGCGCACCGCGCCCGCCAGATCGGGCTCGCGCTGGCGTTGATCTTCCGCATCATCCTGCTCAGCGTCCTGGTCTGGCTGATCGGCCTGACCGCGCCGGTGTTTTCGTTTTCGGGTTACGGCTTCTCCTGGCGCGACCTCATCCTGATCGGCGGCGGCCTGTTCCTGATCGCGAAGGCGACGCACGAGATTCATGGCGAGGTCGAAGCAGACGAGGGCGCGGGCGACGCGAAGTCCCCTCGTAACGCTTTCTTCTGGGTCATCGTCCAGATCGTGATCATCGACATCGTATTCTCGCTGGACTCGATCATCACGGCGATCGGCATGGCGCAGGACATCGAGATCATGATCGCGGCCGTCGTGATCGCCTGCCTGATCATGTACATTTCGGCCGGGCCGGTGTCGCGATTCGTCGCGGAGCACCCGACAACGAAAATGCTGGCGCTGGCCTTCCTGGTGCTGATCGGCGTCGCGCTGGTTGCGGACGGATTCCAATTCCACATCCCGCGCGGCTACATCTATTTCGCGATTGCGTTCTCGGCGGCGGTCGAGTTCTTCAACGTGCTGGCGAAACGCAACCGCAGGAACACCCGCAAACGGTCGGTCTAGGCGTTCCAGCCGGCGTCGAGTTGACAAGGCGGGCGCGATGTCTTTCGCTGGCCCGCGAGAAGAGGAGGTCAGGTGATGACCAAAGCCGTCCGTGTGCACAAGGTCGGAGGCCCCGAAGCCCTGGTCTATGAGAGCGTCGATGTTCCGGCGCCCGGGCCCGGCGAGGTGCGCATCCGCCAGCATGCCGTCGGCCTGAATTTCATCGACGTCTACTATCGCACCGGCCTCTACAAAGCGCCGGGGCTGCCCTTCATCGCCGGCAACGAGGCCTCGGGCGAGGTTCTCGCGGTCGGGCCGGGCGTGACGAATTTCCATCCGGGCGACCGCGTCGCCTACTACCACAATCTCGGCGCCTATACCGGGGAGCGCAACATCCCCTGGGAGCGGCTGGTCAAGCTGCCCGACCACATCACCTACGAGCAGGGCGCCGTGCTGATGCTGAAGGGGTTGACGGTCTGGTATCTCCTGCACAAGACCTTCAAGGTCGAGCCGCATCATCGCGTGCTGATCCATGCCGCGGCCGGCGGCATCGGCCTGCTCGCCTGCCAATGGGCGAGGGCAATGGGTGCCCACGTCATCGGCACCGTCGGCTCGCGCGAGAAGGCTGCGCTTGCCGAGGCCAATGGCTGCGACCATGTCATCCTCTACAACGAGGAAGACTTCGTCGCGCGCGTCAAACAGATCAGCCGCAACGAGGGTTGCGATGTGGTCTATGACGGCGTCGGCAAGGCGACGTTCCCGGGCTCGCTGTCCTGCCTGAAGCCGCGCGGGATGTTCGTCTCCTTCGGCAATGCCTCGGGCCCGGTGCCGCCATTCTCGATCGCCGAACTCAACACTCACGGATCGCTGTTTGCGACCCGGCCCAAGCTCAACGACTATATCGGTACCCGCAAGGAGTTGCTGGAAGGCGCCGACACGCTGTTCGCCGCCGTGATCAACGGCAAGCTGCACGTGCCGATCAACCATGCCTACGCGCTCAAGGACGCCGCCAAGGCGCATATCGATCTCGAAAGCCGCAAGACCACGGGCGCATCGATCTTGAAGCCGTAACTCACCGTCATTGCGAGCGAAGCGAAGCAATCCAGAATCTTTCCGTCGAGGCAGTCTGGATTGCTTCGTCGCTTCGCTCCTCGCAATGACGAACGCGTCACGCCACGCGCCGTGCCGCGCCTGCCCTGGTCAAAATCGCGTCGAGACAATCGATCATCTCGGCGATCTCGGCCCGCGTGACGTTCAGCGCCGGCATGAAGCGCAGCGTGTCGACCTGCGGCGCGTTGAGGAGCACGCCGGCCTCGAACGCCTGTGCGACGATGCCGGGTGCGATCGGCAGCTTGAGGTCGAGCGCCAGCAGGAGCCCCCGGCCACGCACTTCGCCGAGCCCGTGCCGCGCCGAGACCTTCTGCAATTCGCTTTCGAGCAGCAGTCCGGTTTCGGTCGCCGTCTTCAGGAAGTCCGGCTTGCTGACCTCGTCGAGCACCGCGAGCCCCACCGCACACATGATCGGGTTGCCGTTGAACGTGCCGCCCTGGTCACCGTGCTCGAAGCAGGCCGCGCGTTCGGTCGCGAGCAGCGCCGCGAGCGGCACGCCGCCGCCGATGCCCTTGCCGAGCGTCATGATGTCGGGCGCGACGCCGGTGTGCTCGTAGTGGAAGAGCTTGCCGGTCCGGCCCATGCCGGTCTGGATCTCGTCGAAGATCAGGAGGAGGCCGTGCGCGTCGGTGAGGGCGCGCAACTCCTGCAAGAACTGATCAGTCGCCGGCCACACGCCTGATTCACCCTGGATCGGCTCGAGCATCACAGCGACGGTGTTGTCGTTGATCAGCTTTTTGACTGAAGCAATGTCGTTGAGCTTCGCCTTCTTGAAGCCGGCGACCTTCGGCTCGAACAGCGGCTCAAAGGCCTTCTTGCCCGAGGCCGACATCGTCGCCAAGGTGCGGCCGTGAAAGCCGCCTTCGAAGCTGATGATCTCGAACGCGCCACCTCTATGCAGGCTGCCATATTTGCGCGCGAGCTTGATCGCGCCCTCATTGGCTTCCGCACCGGAATTGGCGAAGAACACCTGGTCGAACGCGCTGTTTGCGACAAGCTGCTCAGCGAGCTTCAAGCTCGGTTCGTTGTAGAAGGCCGGGCTTGGCGTCAGCAGCCGCTTGGCCTGCGCGGCAAGCGCGTCGGCGATTGCGGGCGGGGAGTGGCCGAGGCAGTTGACGGCCCAGCCCTGCACGAAATCGAGATAGCGCTTGCGGCTGTCATCCCAGAGGTAGGAGCCGGCGCCGCGGACGAACACGGCCTTGGGCCGAGCGGTGATGTCCATCAATGCGTCATACGGATGGGTGGCGCTGGTCATGTCGAACTCCTCTGGAGGCGGGTGGGGAAGGGCGCGCGAAAAGCAAAAAGGCCGCACCTTGCGGGTGCGGCCTTTTCGAGAACGGGGCTGAACTCAGTGGTTCAGCGGCGTCGTCGGACATGGCGCAACCCGTCATCGTCGCGGGAGCGACGACGCATGGCCTGGCGCAGATGGGTCCGAGAATTGATCATGGGGCGGGTCCGTACAGCCGAACGACAGGGCTTGTCAAGCAGGCAGTTTGCGAGACGCTCGTCCGGCGTGTGCCCAAGGGGCGGCATCGTGGGCCGGACTTATTCGTAAGTCTTCAATCGTCCGATCAGAAACCATCGCGCCTCTGGCGCGTTTGTGATCGAAGGACGCGAATTGGTTCGAACCGGATGCATGGCGGTTCAGACCAAGAGGGGCGGGACCAACCAGATAGTTTAAAGCCTTGTCCGAGACGCCTTATCCGATCGACCTCGACAGCATTCGCGGCGCGTTTCCGCCGGGTGTCGAGGCACCGTCGCTCCTGGTCGACTTCGCCGGGTGGCTGAACGGGCGCCCCTGGGGCAGCGTCGGCTGCTTTTCCTTGCAAGGCCAATTCTCCGATCACGCTCCGATTGTCGACGGTAGTCCATTGCGCGACAGGTTTTCGCTGTTCATGCGGCTGCCGGATGGCTCGGCTGTTGGCGGCTGGTATGGCGCGGGTCTCGACCGCGACAATCCCCCGATCGTGGGGCTTGGGTCCGAGGGCGACTACGAGCTGCTGGCGCCCAGTCTCGACGGCCTGCTCGCGAAGTTGACGTCGCAACAGTTCGACAGGGCCTGGAGCGATCTCAAGCCGCATGACGATGTCGAATGCCAGACGGTCGAGCTCGCGCAATGGCTCACCGGACGGCTGAGCGGGGAGATCGCGGCGCCCGATGACGATCCGTCGGAGCTGCCCGACTTTCGCGGCTTCGTGGAAAAATGGAGCCGTGATCGCGAAGACTATTGGGCCAATCATCGCTTGATGGCCGAACTCGGGTGGCGCCTCGCCGCGCATCTGCCGAAGGGCAAGAAGCCCTGGGACAAGACGAGCTTCGAGATCGCGATCGTCGGCAGGCAATACCAGGCGCGCGTCCTGTCGCGCGGACCGCAACCGTTCGAGGAAGCCGCCTCGATTGAATCCCTGCTGCGCGATCTGCGCGAGGAGATGCGGAAGGCGCAGCCCGAGCTCGGGCTGTGGTACGCGATGAAATTCGGCCTCTATGCCGACGGGCGCGTCATGCCGAACTTCGAGTACGATGTGCGCCCGAGCATCGACGGCGAGCCTGCGAAGCTGTCGGAGGCGCAAGCCGATCTTGCCCGCGCGCCGCGGCCGGAGCGCTGGGTACCGAAATGGCTGGCGGGATCCTGAAGCTCGGAATCTCGCGACCTCCGCTGTCGCGCCACCATGACCTCGCGGGAACGGCCCTTTCGATCCCCCTTGACTTAGAGCGCGCTCGAAGGGGTATCTGTATGTGCGTCAGTACGAGAACGGGCACACATGAAGATCGGCGACCTCGCAAAACGGACCGGCCTGTCGACGCACACGCTGCGTTACTATGAGCGCATCGGGCTGCTGCCCTACGCTGACCGGGATCGCTCCGGCCAGCGTGACTTTGACGCATCGATCCTCACATGGATCGCATTCCTTGGTCGGCTCAAGACCACGGGAATGCCGATCCGGGACATGTTGCGTTACGCGGCGCTTCGTGACGAAGGCGACGTTACCGGCACAAGCCGGCGGCAGATGCTGGAAGTCCACCGCGAACAGGTGCGCACGCAGATCGCCGAACTCCAGGAATGCCTGCTCGTCCTTGATACCAAGATCGCCGGCTATGCCAGCGACGAACAGAGGACGAAGGAAAATGACGCACGCCCAGACACAAGACGAAAGCCGCTTCGATCGCGGCCAGCGGGCCCTGTCACGCATTGACGGCAGTGCCGGCGAAAAGGTCGTCGCTTCACTCGCTGACATCGCTCCGGATTTCGCACGATATGTGATCGAGTTTCCGTTCGGCGACATTTACTGCCGCCCGGATCTCGGCTTGCGCGATCGAGAGATCGCCACGATTGCCGCGCTGACGGCGCTCGGAAATGCCGCGCCTCAGCTCAAGGTGCATCTCGAGGCGGGTCTGAACGTCGGGCTGTCTCGCGACGAGATCGTGGAGATCATCATGCAGATGGCCGTCTATGCGGGCTTCCCGGCGGCGCTGAACGGACTGTTCGCAGCCAAGGAAGTATTCGCCGCGCGGGACGAACAGCAGGTGTCGGAAGAAGCGACATGACCTCCTAGTCCCGCGCCCAGCCTCACGCCGGCTGCTGGAATGCCTGAGGCGCGCCGGTCTTGCCGGCGTGCCGCAGCCGGAATCTCAGAATCCCGCCACGCTGCCGTGCAGGTCGTACTGGTCCGCGCGTTCGATCTTGGCGGTGACGATCTCGCCGACGCGCAAGGGGCGGCGGCTCGACAGGTAGACGGCGCCGTCGATCTCGGGCGCATCGGCCTTGGAGCGGCCCTTCGAGACGGTCGGGCCGACCTCGTCGATGATGATCTGCTGCCGCGTGCCGACCTTGCGCTTCAGCCTGCGCGCGGAAATCTTCTGCTGGCGCGCCATCAGCGCGTTGTAGCGCTCCTGCTTGATCTCTTCCGGCACGGGGTTCTCGATCCCGTTCGCGGTCGCGCCGGCAACGGGCTCGTACTTGAAGCAGCCGAGCCGATCGATCTCTGCTTCGTCGAGCCAGTCGAGCAGATACGCGAAATCGGCATCGGTTTCGCCGGGGAAGCCGACGATGAAAGTCGAGCGCAAAGCGAGATCGGGACATTGCTCGCGCCAGCGCTTGATGCGCGCCAGCGTCTTGTCCTGCGCCGCCGGGCGCTTCATCGCCTTCAGCACCTCGGGGCTCGCGTGCTGGAACGGGATGTCGAGATAAGGCAGCACCTTGCCCTCGTTCATCAGCGCGATCACCTCGTCGACATGCGGGTAGGGGTAGACATATTGCAGCCGCACCCAGGCCCCGAGTTCGCCGAGCTCGCGCGCGAGGTCGATGAATTTGGCTCGGACCTGGCGATCCCTCCACGGGCTCTCGGCGTATTTGAGATCGACGCCGTAGGCCGAGGTGTCCTGCGAGATCACCAGCAGCTCCTTGACGCCGGCGCCGACCAGGCGCTCGGCCTCACGCAGCACGTCGTTGGCCGGTCGCGAGACGAGGTCGCCGCGCAGTTTCGGAATGATGCAGAAGGTGCAGCGGTTGTTGCAGCCCTCGGAGATTTTCAAATAGGCGTAGTGCCGCGGCGTCAGCTTGATGCCTTGCGGCGGCACCAGATCGAGATGCGGATTGTGGGCGGGCGGCAGCGCGCGATGCACGGCGTCCAGCACGCTCTCGTATTGCTGCGGGCCGGTGATAGAGAGCACGCCGGGATAGGCCTGCTCGATCTGCTCGGGTTCCGCGCCCATGCAACCTGTTACGATCACCTTGCCGTTCTCGGCCATGGCCTCGCCGATCGCGGACAGCGATTCCTGCTTGGCGCTGTCGAGGAAGCCGCAGGTGTTGACGATGACGATGTCAGCCCCGTCATGCTTGCGGGCGAGCTCGTAGCCCTCGGCGCGCAGACGCGTGATGATGCGCTCGGAATCCACCAATGCCTTGGGGCACCCGAGCGACACGAAGCTGACCTTGGGCGCAGCCGTCTGATCCATATCCAAATCTGCCTGATTGACAGGGTTGAGCTAGTCCCAATTGCCCATAATTACAACCCTTTGCATGGCCGGCGGGCATGCTATGGATGAATCGCTGGTGGTGAGTGAGCAATGAGCGCCGAACAGTCGCCCAAAATCGTGATCGTCGACGAAAGCCCGATCCGGGCTGCGATCCTCGAAGAAGGGTTGCGTGAGGCTGGATTCACGCAGATCGTCCATATCAGCGAGATGCAGAGCCTGCTCGCCCGTATTTATGCGGTCGATCCCGACATCATCCTGATCGATCTGGAAAACCCCAGCCGAGACGTGCTGGAAGCGATGTTCCAAGTCAGCCGCGCCGTGAAGCGGCCGATCGCGATGTTCGTCGACCAGAGCGATTCATCCTCGATCCAAGCCTCGGTCGAGGCGGGAGTCTCCGCCTATATCGTCGACGGGCTGAGGAAGGAGCGCATCAAGCCGATCCTCGACCTCTGCGTGTCGCGCTTCAATGCCTTCGCAAAACTCCAGGAGGAGCTGGAGCGCACCAAGTCGCAGCTCGAGGATCGCAAGGTCATCGAGAAGGCCAAGGGCATCCTGATGAAGGTGAAGGGCCTGACCGAGGACGAGGCCTATGTGCTGCTGCGCTCCACCGCGATGCGCGAGAAGAAGAAAATCGGCGAGATCGCCCAGTCGATCATCACCGCGTCGGAGATGCTGAAATGACCGTTCCCCTCCGCATCGGGTTCATTCCGCTGGTCGATGCCGCGGCGCTGATCGTTGCCGTCGACAAGGGATTTGCCGCGGCCGAAGGGCTCCAGGTCGAACTGGTCCGCGAGGTCTCCTGGTCCAACGTCCGCGACAAGCTCAATATCGGCTTGTTCGACGCCGCGCATCTGCTCGCGCCCGTCGCGATTGCGTCCTCGCTCGGTCTCGGCCACGTCAAGGTGCCGATCGCGGCGCCCTTCAATCTCGGCATCAACGGTAACGCGATCACAGTCTCGCCGGCGCTTCATGCCGCGCTGATGGAGGAGATCGACGGCGACCGCTTCGATCCGCTCGCCACGGCAAAAGCGTTGGCGCGCGTGGTCGCCAAGCGGCGCAAAGCGGGCGCCGATCCGTTGACCTTCGGCATGACCTTCCCCTTCTCGACACACAATTACCAATTGCGGTTCTGGATGGCGGCGGCCGGCGTCGATCCCGACGAGGACGTGCGGCTGGTGGTGCTGCCGCCGCCCTATATGGTCGACAGTCTCGCCAATGGGCATGTCGATGCGTTCTGCGTGGGCGCGCCCTGGAATTCGATCGCGGTCGATCTCGGGATCGGCCACATCCTGCATTTCGTCTCCGACATCCTGGCGCATGCGGCGGAGAAGGTGCTGGCGCTCCGCCAGGTCTGGGCCGACAAGAATCCGGATGTGGTGGCTAGCCTGGTGCGCGCAGCGGTGAAAGCCGCGGAGTTCATCGAGCATCCGGAAAACCGGACCGAAGCGGCGCGGATCCTGGCGCAGCCGGAGCGGATCGGCGTCGATGCCGAAGTCATTCAGCGCACCCTCACGGGACGCCTCAAGATTTCGCCGGACGGCACCTTTCGCGAGAGCGGCAGCTACCTCCTGGTGGGACGCGAGGAAGCAGGGCGCCCCGATCCGGTCCAGGCCGCCTGGCTCTATGCGCAGATGGTGCGCTGGGGGCAGACGACGCTGACGCCCGACGGCGTCAAGACGGCGATGGCCGTGTTCAGGCCCGATCTCTACGACGGCGCTCTCGGCCGCCGGCCACCCGCCCAGGCCCCCGCGGCATTCGGCGCATTCGCCGGCCCCGCCTTTGATCCCGCCAACATTCGGGGGCATCTTGAGGCCTTCGAGGTGGGCCGCTGGAAGGTGTGATTCGGGCCTGCATCGTTTTTGAGCGCTGGAGATCCGAGTCTAAATTTTAGGCCGGCTGCTCGAATTTCATAAAAGTTCAAGAGCCCAAAGTTCCCCAAGGCGCTCTTAATTACCTGATACGACACACATTTTCATTTTGTCGAAGCTGGCACGCAACTTGAATGTTGCAGTGCGGCCAGCCTGTCACAGATGCCTGCTGCGCCAGTCCCCAGCAACGAAGCTGATCGGACCGTTAGGTGCACAGCCGGCTCTCGAGCCAGCCGAGCTCCTCGCGGGTCGTGCACTTTCCGTCGATACCACCCAGGTGGCCGCAGGAGCTTCGTTACTGACCATGAAACTCGACACCGTCTCAGTCGACTTTACCGACGACCAGAAACGCTATCTCGAAGGCTTCACGACCGGTCTGCAGATCAGCCGCGTCGGTCGCGGTCTCGGCGGCGGCGCCGGCAAGGCGAACGCCGAGCCCACCGGTCCCGATGCCGTGCACATCAAGGCGCAGGACAAGGTCATCGCCGCGGGCAAGAAGCTCGCCGACCAGGAGAAGGTCAAGCGCGACGAGCATCCCTTCGATGCCTATCCGCGTCTGCGCCAGCAGGCGCTCGATAATGCGCCGCCGAGCCCGGCGGACAATTTCCGCTGGCGGTATTACGGGATCTTCTATGTCGCGCCGACGCAGGACTCCTACATGTGCCGTCTGCGCATTCCGAACGGCATCATGAAGCACTGGCAGCTGGCCGGCCTTGCCGATCTCGCCGATGAAACGTGCGGGCCCTACAGCCACGTCACGACGCGCGCCAACCTCCAGCTTCGCGAGATCCCGCCGAAGAACGCCGTGAAGCTGATCGAGGGCATTCAGGACCTCGGCCTTTGCTCGCGCGGCTCCGGCGCCGATAACATCCGCAACGTGACGGGAACGCCGACGGCCGGCATCGATCCTCAGGAGCTGATCGACACGCGGCCTTCTGCGCGCGAGTGGCACTACCACATCCTGAACGATCGCTCGTTGTATGGCTTGCCGCGCAAGTTCAACGTCGCCTTCGACGGTGCCGGCAGGATCGCCGTGCTCGAGGAGACCAACGACATCGCTTTCACGGCGGTCGAGGTGAAGGACGGCTTCGGCGTCGAGCCCGGGGTCTGGTTCCGCCTCGGCCTCGGCGGCATCACCGGCCACATGGATTTCGCAAAGTACTCCGGCATTATCGTCAAGCCGGAGCAGGCGACCGCTGTTGCGGACGCCATCGTGCGCGTCTTCATCGAGCACGGCGACCGCACCAACCGTAACAAGGCGCGGCTGAAATACGTGCTCGACGCCATGAGCCATGACGGCTTTCTCAAGCTGGTCGAGGAACGGCTGAAGACACCATTCACGCGTGTGCCGGAAGAGGCGTTTGCGCCGCGGCCGGCCGCCGACCGTATGGCGCATATCGGCGTGCACAGGCAGAAGCAGGACGGCTTGAACTGGATCGGCGTGTCGCTGACGCTCGGCAAGATCAGCTGTGATCAGATGCGGGGCCTCGCCAAAGTGGCGCGGGACCTCGGCGACGGCGATGTCCGTCTGACCGTCTGGCAGAACCTGCTGATATCAGGGGTGCGCGACGAGAATGTCGAGCTTGCCGTCGCGGCGATCAAGCAGATCGGGCTTGCGGTCGAGGCCTCGCACATCCGCGCCGGCCTGATCGCCTGCACCGGCAATGCCGGCTGCCGCTTTGCCGCCTCCAACACCAAGCGTCACGCCGCGGAGATCGGCGACTGGTGCGAGCCGCGCGTCGAGATGGACAAGCCGGTCAACATCCACGTCACCGGTTGCCACCATTCCTGTGCCCAGCATTACATCAGCGACATCGGCCTGATCGGGGCTCGCGTGCCTGTCAACGAGGAGGACACGGTGGAGGGATATCATCTCTTCACCGGCGGCGGTTTCGGTCCTGAAGCCGACGTCGGGCAGGAGGTCTATCACGACCTCAAGGCCGAAGACGCGCCGAAGACGGTCGAAGGGCTGCTCAAGGCCTATATCGCCCATCGCTCGTCTCCCGAGGAAACCTTCCTGTCCTTTGCGCGCCGCCATGACGGCGAAACGCTGCGCGAGCTTGCCGATGCACAGGTGTCCGCATGAACCAGATCAGCCCTCCGCCGAAACTCGACATCATTCCCACGAGCGCCCCGTTCTCCGACGCGCAACGCTCCTGGCTGAACGGCTTCTTTGCCGGGTTGCTGTCGCCTGACGCAGCCACGCCGCTGTCGGCCGAGCAGGGCGCCGCTGTCATGCAGGCCGGTGATGGTGACGACGGCGAAGCGCCCTGGCACGACCAGACCATGCCGATCGCCGATCGGATGAAGCTCGCCGCAGGCCGTCCCGTGCGGCGCAAGATGATGGCGGCGATGGCGCAGCAGGATTGCGGGCAGTGCGGCTACAATTGCCACGACTATTCGGAGGCGATCGCGAGCCGCAGTGAAGCGCGGCTCAACCTCTGCGTCCCCGGCGGCAAGGAAACCGCGCGGATGCTGAAGTCGTTGCACGATGAGCTGGACAAGGCGCCGGCGGCCAAGACGTCCGACAAGGTCGATGCGGTGGCGGCCCCCGCCGTGACCGTGACGATCGCCGAGCCCGGCCGCTCCCGCGACAACCCTGTTGCGGCGACCTTCCTGTCCCGCCGTCTTCTCAACAAGGGAAAGTCGGAGAAGGAAACCTATCACGTCGAGTTCGATCTTTCCGAGAGCAAGCTCGACTATGTCGTCGGTGACAGTTTTGGCGTGTTCGCGCGCAACGAGCTCGGCCTCGTCGACCAGGTGATCGCGTTGCTCGGTGCCTCCCACACCACCAAGGTCAACGGCAAGACACTGCGTGAGGTGCTGATCGACGACGTTTCGCTGTCGCCGGCGCCCGACACGCTGTTCGAACTGCTCTCCTTCATCACCGGCGGCGCGCAGCGCGAGAGGGCACGGGCACTGGCGCAGGGCGAGGATCCCGATGGCGACGCCGCCACGCTCGACGTCATGGCGGCGCTACAGAAGTTTTCGGGCACGCGGCCGCATCCCGAAGCCTTCGTGGAGGCGCTGGAGCCGCTGCAGCCGCGGCTCTATTCGATCTCGTCCTCGCACAATGCGACGCCCGGAAAGCTGTCGCTGACGGTCGATTCCGTGCGCTACGTGATCGGCAAGCGCAAGCGCATCGGCGTCGCCTCGACCTTCCTCGGCGAGCGAATCGCCGAGGGCGAGAAACTCAAGGTCTATGTGCAGAAGGCGCACAATTTCGGCCTGCCACAGGATCCGAAGACGCCGATCATCATGGTCGGGCCCGGCACCGGCATTGCGCCGTTCCGCGCCTTCCTGTTCGACCGCAAGGCGACCGGTGCGCCCGGCAAGAACTGGCTGTTCTTCGGCCATCAGCGCAGCGATTGCGACTTCTTCTACCAGGAGGAGCTCAACGCGATGAAGACCTCGGGCCTGCTCACGCGCATGTCGCTGGCTTGGTCGCGCGACGGCGAGAAGAAGTTCTACGTGCAGGACCGCATGCGCGAGGTCGGCCGCGAACTGTGGACGTGGCTCGCCGAGGGGGCGCATTTCTACATCTGCGGCGATGCCAAGCGCATGGCCAAGGACGTCGAGCGCGCACTGGTCGATATCGTCGCCCAGTTCGGGGCGCGCTCGACCGATGAAGCCGTCAGCTTTGTCGCCGAGCTCAAGAAGACCGGCCGGTTCCAGGCCGACGTCTACTAGCTGTCATCCTGTCGTCATCCGAGCCAGTTCCAACTCGCTCGAATTTGAACGAATAAGATTCTCGGAACTGGCAAGCGAGGAGAATTTGCTCCTGCAATGCGGGGTCTGCAGAGAACTGGCATCGCTATTTCCGCGGGTCTCTTGCTCGCCACCCCGGTCGATCCCTCATAATCCCGCAAATGGGGCGTTGGAGATCGACCATGCGCGAACTATCGGCGGAAGCCAGGCTGCACTTCTACGCGCGTTCGCTCTCGCGGCGGACCGGTGCGAGCGTGCATCATGCCGCGATGTACAGCGCCTTCGCCGTCATCGCCGCGATCGTGTTCGGCACGCTGTCGGTGCACCCGTTCTAAGTTGTCGTTCCGGGGGGCGAAGCCGAACCCGGAACCTCGAGATTCCGGGTCTGATGCTGCGCATCATCCCGGAATGACTGAAAGCCTCACGCCCCGCGCTTGAACGGCGCGACTTCGATGCCTGCATCCTTCAAGGCCTGCCGCAAACCGCGCGCGATGTCGACGGCGCCGGGCGTATCGCCGTGGATGCACACCGTGTCGGTGCGCATCTTGATGACCTTGCCCGTGACCGAGACCACCGCGCCGTCCTGCACCATGCGCACCACGCGGTCGGCGATCGCCTTGGCGTCATGCAGCACCGCGCCTTGCTTCTTGCGCGAGACGAGATTGCCATCGTCCTCATAGGCGCGGTCGGCGAACACCTCATGCACCATCGGCAGATTGGCGGCTTCGCCGGCCTTCACCAGCTTCGAATTGGCGAGCACGACGAAAATCAGGCTCGGGTCGACCGCCTTGATGCCGGCGGCGATCGCCTTCGCCGTCATATCGTCCTCGCAGGCGACGTTGGAGAGCGCGCCATGCGCCTTCACATGCGTCACCTTGTGGCCGGCCGCGGTCGCGATCGCCTGCAACGCGCCGATCTGGTAGGCGACGAGGTTCTCGATCTCGGAGGCTTTCAGGCCCGCGATCGGATGGCGGCCGAAGCCGTGCAGGTCGCGATAGCCAGGATGCGCGCCGACCGAGACGCCGCGCGCTTTCGCCAGCTCGACCGTCCGGCGCATGATATCGGGATCGCCGGCGTGGAAGCCGCAGGCGACGTTGACCGAGCTCGCCAGGTCGATCATGGCGGCATCGTTGCCCATCTCCCACGCGCCAAAACCTTCGCCGAGATCGCAATTGAGATCGATCGTCTTCATGGGTGCTCTCCGCCTCTGGTCGTCTTGTCGTTACGGTTCCACCGCGACCTGCCAGGTCCCGGCATCAACGGCACTCACAGCATAGCCCGCGACATTGGCATCGCTGAGCGCTTCGATGTTGAGCGCGACGGTATCGGCGGAGCGCAGGCGATCGGGCAGGTTGCGGATCAGCTGCGCAAATTTCCTCGCCTCGTCCTGCGCCTCGGCCATGCTGACCGCCTCGAAGCGGAACGCCGTTCCTGCCGAGGTCTGCGCGAGACGGCCGACATCGGCCGTGATCACGGTCGCGATCTTCGGGTAGCCGCCGGAGGTGCCGCGATCCATCATCAGCGCGATCGGCGCGCCGTTGCCGGGCACCTGGATGCTGCCGTTGACCGTTCCGTCGGAGACGATGTTGTGGCCATGCAGATGCTTGATCGCGGGACCTTCCAGTCGGTAGCCCATGCGATCTGACGTCGCCGAGATCTTCCACTCGCTGTCGAGGAACAGCGCCTTGTTGACGTCGTCGAATTCGTCGTCCTGCGGTCCGAGCAGGACGCGAATCGGACCGCTCGATGGCTTCGGCAGTTCGATGCGCAGGTCCGGTGCACCGCTTGCGGCATCGACGGTGAATTCGTCGCCGGCCTGCAACGGGCGCGGGTAGGGGCTGCCGAGACCGGCACGGGCGTTAACCGCGAGACTGCCGAACACCGGCTCGCCCTTGATCCCGCCTTCGATCGCCAGATAAGTGAACGCGCCGCCGCGGGCAAAGCCCAGGGTCAGCGTCTCGCCGTCTTTCAAGGTCACCGATGTGTCCATGGCGACTGGACTACCGGCCACGTCCGCATTGCGCGGTGCGCCTGACATCGCGACGCGCACGGCACCGTCGCGCGCGGTGAACGAGGCGCCGAACGGGCCGACCTCGACAACGGCTGCGAACGGTTCGTTGCCGACAAGCGTGTTCGCCGCCGCGAGCGACAGGCGGTCCATCGCTCCGCTGACCGTCAGGCCATAGCGTTGCGCGCCATGGCGTCCGCCGTCCTGGACCGAGCTTGCGGGCCCGATGCTGGCGATTACGAGCCGGCTCATGCGACCACCTGCTCGGCGATGATCTCGCCGGCCTCGGCGGCGCGGTCCTGTTCCTCGAACGTCTTGTGGTCGATGGCGAAAAACGTCACGCGATCGCCGGGTTCAGTGAGGAAGGTCGGATTGCGGTGGAGCTGATAGGTTCTGACCGGCGTCCGGCCGAGCAGGTGCCAGCCGCTCGGTGCTGCCAGGCACTGGATTCCGGCCTGGATGCCGCCGATCGAGATCGTGCCGGCAGGCGTCAGCAGCCGTGGTGACTGCCGCCGCGACATCTGCAGGGATTTGTCGAGGCCGCTGAGATAGGACCAGCCCGGCGTGAAGCCGATCATGGCGACCTTGTAGTCGCCGGCGACGTGGCGCGCGACGATGTCGTCGGGCGTGGTGTTTAGCGCCTTCGCGACGTCCTCGAGGTCGATGCCGTGCTCGCCGCCATAGGCGACGGGGATGCGCCAGCGGCGCGCTTTGGTGGGCGGCGGCAGCGGCTGGCTGGCGAGCGCGAGCAGCTTTTCGCCAAGAGCACCGAAGCCGATCTTGCCGGGATCATAATGCACCAGCAGCGAGCGATAGGTGGGCACGGACTCGGTGATGCCATCGATCGGGCTTGCTGCGAGCACCTTGTCGAGCGCCAACACGCGCTGGTTGGCGCCGTCGTCGATGGTACGGCTGAACTCGACCGTGACGGCGCTGTCGCCACTGGGCAGAAGGCGGGGCGGGGGAAGCGTCGCGGACATGGGCTGTCGAAATCGGGCTTCTGGAGATGCGCGGGCTCGGCCTTGAGCTCCGCTTGTTCCTGCTTCGCGTAAATGCGCCCGCAAGTCCAATAAATTAATGCAGGGGGAGCCGATAAAGCCTTGTTATCGCGACGCATAACTGCGCTGCGGCCCTGCATGATTGGTATCCTCTTGGCCCTTGACGCAAGGCCCGCACCCCGCAAGATGCGCGCGTTCTTTCCCGCCCATCCGGAGCTCGTCTGTTTCCATGTCGCTGTCCCCCGAAGCCCGCAAGACCCTCGCCGGCATCACCACTGCCACCATCACAACGGTCCTGCTGAAGAAGGGCCTGCGCAACATCTGGATGCGCGGCGCGCGTCCGCTGCGCCCGGGTCTTCCCCGCCTGGTGGGACCGGCCTTCACGCTGCGCTTCGTGCCGGCGCGCGAGGATCTGGCGACGCCGGAATCCTGGTCGTCGCCGATCTCGACCCGCACCGCGATCGAGGCGATGCCGGAGGGCTGCATCGCCGTGGTCGATGCCATGGGCATCACCGACGCCGGCATCTTCGGCGACATCCTGTGCGCGCGCATGATGAAGCGCGGCGTCACCGCACTCGTCACCGACGGTTTCGTGCGCGACGTCGAGGGCGTGCTCGGCACCAACCTGCCGGTCTGGTGCGACGGCTATGCCGCGCCGCCGTCGGTTGCCGGCCTGACCTTCGTCGGCTGGGGCGAGCCGATCGGCTGCGGTGGCGTTGCGGTGTTCCCGAACGACATCGTGGTCGCCGACCAGGACGGCTGCGTGCTGATCCCGCAGGCGATGCTCGAACACGTGCTCAACGAGGGTGTCGAGCAGGAGCGGATGGAAGCCTGGATCGTCAACGAGGTGAACAATGGCGCGGTGCTCCCGGGCCTCTATCCCATGAACGCCGAGACCAAGGCGCGCTACGCCGCAAGCAAGAAGTAATCGGGAAGGAAACGAGGTAAATCCAATGGAGATCACTGTTGCAGGCACGCGGCCGACACGCCGTGCGCCGAAGGAACATTTCACCGGCACCGTGTGGCAGGACCCCGTGATCATGGCGCCCGCGCCGGCGCGGCTGAACTGCTCGCGCGTCTCGTTCGAGCCAGGCGCGCGCACCAACTGGCATCACCATCCGCTCGGGCAGACGCTGTACGTGATTTCCGGGGTCGGGCGCGTCCAGACCAAGGGCGGGCCTGTCATCGAAATCCGTCCCGGCGACACCGTCTGGATTCCACCGGGCGAACTGCACTGGCACGGCGGGTCGCCAACCAACGGCATGACCCACATCGCCATGCAGGAAGCGCTCGACGGCGTGTTCTCGACCTGGCTGGAGCCGGTGACCGACGCGGAGTACGGGGCGGCGGTCGGGTAGCGTCTCGTGTCCCGGACAAGACGCATCGCCGCAAGGCGATGCGGCGCCGATCCGGGATCCAGAGGTTTGGGACCCACGAAGAATGCTGGTCCCGGCTCTGCGGAGCAGCGTTGCGCGCTGCACCGCGTCCAGGACAAGAGCACCTACATCCGCTCCGCCGTCCAGGTGCCCGTGCACATGGTGCCGCGCCATGTGCCGGAGCCCGAGGTGCCGCTGAGCCGGCCGAAGCCGACGGCGCGCTTGATGCCGGTGCTCAAAGTGACGTTGATGCTGCCGGCGTCCGCGACGCGGCCTGACGCCGTCACCATGGCGCTGCTCGAGGCGATCTGACCGTTGTTGATGCCGATCGCGACGGTCGAGCCGTTGCCGCAGGTCTCGCTCGACGACGAGATACGGACATTCCATGCGCCGTCAAAAGTGCTGGCGCTGGCCTGCGCAGCCGGCAACGCGATGACAATGATTGTGGCGAAGAGAGCCTTGCGAAATCCGTTCATGACACGCCCCTTGGGTTGATCATGCGGGGATCGTGTCACGGCCTTGAAACCGGCGATGTGAGGGCTGTCACGCGCGCGACGGGCTCTGTGATGTCGCGCACGCCGCAATCGATTTGGCGGGCGAAAGCAAAAGGGCCCGCATTGCGGGCCCTTTGTCTCGGTCGGAGTGTCGCCGGAAGTCAGTTCACCCGCGTCCAGGTCTGGCCGCCGCAGAACATGCCGCCGAAAGCGCAGCCCTGCACGCGCAGGCGATCGGTGCCCTTCAGCGCGATGGTTGAATCATAGGTCGAGCCGGAGTTCGGATCGAGGATGCGGCCGGACCATTTTGGGTCCTTGTTCTGGTCCTTGCCGGGCTTCATGTTGATCAGAACCTGCTCGCCATTCTGGTTCGATTTCGAATCGACCGAGTAGCCGCAGAGATTGCTGCCGCATTGCTCGATCCGGACCTTGCCTTCCTTCTCCTCGGTGAGCCAGACGCCGAGCGGTGAATTGAGATCGCGCGTGGGCGCGGTTGCGGGAGCTGGCGGCGCGACGGCCGCCGACTGAACGGGGGCAGGTGCCGGCGCCGGGACGGGAGGCGGAGACGGCGCCGGAGGCGCGGCTGCGACGGCCGGGGCTGGCGGTGGTGCGGGCGGTACTGCGGCCACCGTCGGGGCAGCACTTGGGGCCGGCTGAGGCGGCGGCACAAGCGCGTCTTCCGCCGGAGCGTTGTTAGCCGTGGTGGCCGGAGGCGCCGGCGGGGCAGGAGGCGCGACGGCCACGGGAGCTTGGACGGGAGCTTGGACAGGGGCCTGCTCGGCCGCCGGAGGCGCCGCGACAGGTGCCGGCGCCGGATTGGCAGGCGACCGCGGGTCAGCCTTGGCTTGTTGCGGTGCCTGCGGGTCGGCTTTCGGAGCCCCCTTGGCATCGTTCTTGGTTTTCTTCGCCTTGCCCTGGCCGGTGTTGTCGTAGACGCCGGGAATTTGCACCGTGCCGCGGTCGGGATCGATGCGGATGGTACGCCCGCCATAGTCGAATGTGTACTGCGCCTGCGCAGCGGTGCTCGCCAAAAGGAATGCGGCCGTGGCCAACAGCTTCCTCATTTCGCATCTCCTGAAACAGGTGGTCCCCGCACCGACGCTTACGCCCCGGTTCGATCGCAAAAAGTGATCTAGATCACTGTCACCGTATGAGTCGTGCTCCGGCGGCTGCGGGTTCAATAACACCGGAGCCGGTCCAAAGTTTGGCCGGGGCAAGCGACAGGAGGACGCGGTCCTAATCGAACCAGGCGGCGTAAATCTTCTTGTAGCTGCCGTCCTGCATGGAAATGTGCAGCCATTGATCGACGAACGCCTTCAGCGCCATGTCGCGCTGGAGCCAGTAGGCCTTCTCGGAGAAGTCGAACGGCTTGTCGGGATGCACCGCGCAGAGCACGCCTTGATGCTGCTTTTGCTGGTAGCGCGTCTCGGAGGCGTCGGTCATCATCAGGTCGGCATTGCCCTTGGCGATCTCGTCGAAGATCACGGTATTGTCCGGGAAGACGGTGATGTCGGCGTCCTTGATGTTGGCACGCGCGAAGCGCTCGTTGGTGCCGCCGGGATTGACGATCACGCGCGTGCCCTTCTTGTCGATGTCGGTGATGCTCTGGTACTTGCCGACATCGGCACAGCGCGCGATCGGCGTCTTGCCCTCGCGCATGATCGGCGTGGAGAAGAAGCCCTTCTTCTGCCGGTCGAGCGTGACCGAGACGCCGCCCATGGCGATGTCGAACTGATCGGCCTCGAAATCCTTCATCAGCTTCGGCCAGGCCGTCGGCACGAATTCGACCTTGACGCCGAGCGCCTTGCCGAGCGCCTCCGCCATGTCGACATCGAAGCCGTTGAACTGCTGCGTCGTCTTGTCGAGATAGGTGAAGGGCTTGTAATCGCCGGTCATGCCGACGCGCAACGTGCCGCGCTTGACGATCTCGTCGAGGCGGGACGGCGCCGTCTGCTGTGCGTGGGCCGACAGGCTTGCCAGCAGGACCACGGCCAAAGTCGCCAGAATTCGACTGGTCATTCGAACGATCATCTCTTTTCCACCCATGCCCAAGCTGTCATTGTGCAGCTCTCGATGCCTGTCTTGAGGCTTGGATTTAGACCAGATGCCCGTCGCTGGCGAGGCGGAAGTGAAGGGAATTTTGAAGTGACGATCTCGATGTATGACGCCTCGGTCGGACTCTTCGTGCCGTATCTGCGCAACCTGTCCGCACTGCTCGACAAGGGCGTTGCCTATGCCGAAGCGCGGAAGTTCAATCCGGCCGTGCTGCTCGGCATGCGCATGGCGCCCGACATGTACGATCTGGCGCAACAGATCGGCGAGGCCTGCCGCCATGCCACGGTCGCCGCGGCCTTGCTCGCCGACCGCGAGCCGGTGACGCTGCCGGTGCTGGAGCACGACATGGCCGGACTCCAGGCCCGCATCGCGACGTCGATCGAGTTCATCGAAAGCCTGCCGCGCGCGGAGATCGACGCGGCGGCGGACCGGAATGTCTTCTTCAGGCTGAAGAACGGGACCGAGTTGCCCTTCACGGGGCGGACGCTGCTGCTGACCTTCAGCGTTCCGCAGTTCTTCTTTCACGTCACGACCGCCTACGACCTGTTGCGGCACGCAGGCGTCGAGCTCGTGAAGAAGGATTATCTCGGACGACGATGAGCCGAACCGGCATCCAGTTCGCGCGAAAACGCGCTAGGCTTCGCCCTTGCGCTCATAATCGGCGAGCGAGCTGCGGCCGGCGATCTCGCTGCGCAGCTCCTCGAAGCGCCGATGGGCCTCGTCCTCATGCGCGTCGACGAAATGCACCGCGGCTTCGCCGGTCATCGGGCCGCTGACCACGGGCACGGACTGCTCGCCGATGGTCTCGTGGACGTAGAACTGGCCGTCGTCGCCGCGATGGACCGTCCATTTCAGACGGATCGCCACCATCGGCCCGGGGCCGACCTTGCTGTAGCCGTCGGCGTCGGTGTGCTCCGGCACCAGGGGCTGCTCCTCGACCACCGGATGCTCATCGACCGTCAGGTGCTCGTCGACGAACGCGTGCTCGTCCGCGACCCCATGCTCACCGGCAACCACCATTTCGGTCACGGTGACGGTCTCGGTTTCGCGCACGGTCTCGGTCTCGCGCACCACGAGGACGGGTTCGGGATGCTCCAGGATGCTGGCAATGGTCGCCAACGCGTGGTCGGTCGGGTCGATCTCTGACAAGGGTCCATCCTCCAGCTCGACGCGGCCGGCAAGTCTGTCCCACTGCCGCCGCGGCCGGACTATTACGCGGGTTTGATTAAGGCTGAGTGAGGGCTCGATCTGCACCAAAATGGGACTCATTCTGGCGTTCCGAAGGCGGGCGAGTTGATCGTCCGTCCAGAAGAACCCCCGCCCGGGAGACCAGCCTAGCCCAGGACGTCCTGATTGATGATGTTCTGCCGGATGGGATCGCCGTCCAGCACACTCAGGATGTTGCGCGCGGTCTGCTCGCTCATCCGGCTCACCGCCTCGACCGTGACGCCGGCGACATGCGGGGCCATGATGACGTTGGGCAGTGCGAACAGCGCGTTGCTGACCGGCGGCGGCTCGATCTCGAACACGTCGATGCCGGCGCCGGCGAGCTTGCCCGAGACCAGTGCGTCGTACAGCGCCGCCTCCTTCACGATGCCGCCGCGCGCGGTGTTGATGAGATAGGATTTCGGCTTCATCCGGCCGATCCGCGCCGCGTCGAACAGGCCGACGGTCTCCGGCGTCTTCGGGCAGTGGATGGTGACGAAATCTGCGTGCGGCAGCGCTTCATCGAGATCGGCGACCGGCTCGCAGCCAGCGGCCTTGATGTCTGCGGCGGGTTTGTAGGGATCATAGACCTGCACATTCATGTCCATCGCCAGGCAGCGCTTGGCGGTGCGGGTGCCGATACGGCCGAAGCCGATGATGAGGACGGTCTTGCCGTAGAGATCGAACGGCAGCATGCCGAGCCGGTCGGCCCATTTGCCGTCCTTGACGCAGGAATGCATCTCCTGCGCGCGTTTGGCCAGCGTCAGCATCATGAACAGCGCCTGCTCGGCGACCGAGGGCGAGTTCGCGCTGCCCGCGACCATCAGCGGCACCTTGCGGCGGGAAAGGGCTGGGACGTCGACGGCGTCGTAGCCGACGCCGATCCGGGTCACTACCTTCATGTCCTTTGAGGCTTCGAGCTCGGTCTCGCCGAAAGCGGTGGCGCCGAGCGCCACGCCATGGACCGGCGCGTGGCTCTTCAGCAAGGCTTCGAAGTCCCTGGCGGAGATCAGGTTCGGAAACTCGATGAGCTCAATGTCATCTCGCTGGGTGAGGAGGGCGCGCGCCCCTTGCGACAAAGTTTGCGTGACAAAGATTTTCTTCTTGTTGGTCGACATCGTCCCTACCTGCGCGAGCTTCTTGGCCGGGCCGTCACAATACGGCGCCGGTCGCCTCGTTTAGCAGGTGCATATTGTTGAGGTCCATCGCCAAACGCATGGGTGCCCCGTCCTTGGCGCCCGCATTGGGATCGACACGGCCGCAGACGGGCGTGCCTTCCAGTCCGAAATAGACCAGCGTCTCCATTCCCATCGGCTCGGTGACATCAAGCACGGTGTCGAAGGTCTCGACACCCGGCTCGAGATGCGCGTGCGATTCCGTGAGATGTTCGGGACGGATGCCGAGCAACAGGTTTTCAGCTCGGGGCAGCGCGCTGTAACGGGCGGCACGGGCCGGCGGCAGCGGGAACGAGATGCGGTCCGTCAGACGGACGTTGAGGTTGCCGCCGACGTCCTCGAGCCGGCACGGAATGAAGTTCATCGCCGGCGAGCCGATGAAGCCCGCGACGAAGCGCGTCGCCGGCTTGTGGTAGAGCTCGTTCGGGGTGCCGATCTGCTCAATCCGCCCCTTGTTCATCACCACCACGCGATCGGCCAGAGTCATCGCCTCGACCTGGTCGTGGGTGACGTAGACCGTGGTGGTGCGCACCTTCTGGTGCACCTTCTTGATCTCGATCCGCATCTGCACGCGCAGCTTGGCGTCGAGATTGGACAGCGGCTCGTCGAACAGGAAGACCTTTGGGTTCCGCACGATGGCCCGCCCCATCGCGACGCGCTGGCGCTGGCCGCCGGAGAGCTGCTTCGGCTTGCGGTCGATCAGGTCGGTGATGTCGAGGAGGCGGGCGGCTTCGGTCACCCGCGCCTTGATCTCGGCCTTGGGATAGTGCTTGAGCCGCAGCCCGAACGACATGTTCTCCGCGACCGTCATGTGCGGATAGAGCGCGTAATTCTGAAACACCATTGCGATGTCGCGGTCCTTTGGCGGCACGTCGTTGACGACGTCCCCGCCGATCATGATGTCGCCGTCGGTGATGTCCTCTAGGCCCGCGATCATCCGCAACGTCGTCGACTTGCCGCAGCCGGAGGGGCCGACGAGCACGATGAACTCATGATCGGAGATGTCGAGATCGATGCCGCGCACCGCCTCGACGTCGTCGTAACGCTTGATCACCTTCCGCAACGCAACCTCAGCCATAAGACATCAACCCTTTGTCGCGCCGGCGGTCAGGCCGGCAATGTAATAGTCCATCAGGAAGGCGTAGATGACCAGCGGCGGGGCTGCGCCAAGCAGCGCGCCGGTCATGATCTGCCCCCAGTTGAAGACGTCACCCTTGATCAGCGTAGTGGTGATGCCGACCGGCAGCACGAGCTGGTCGATGGATGTCGTGAACACCAGGGGATAGAGGAACTGCGCCCAGGACACGGTGAAGGCGAAGATGGTCGCCGCGATCAGGCCGGGCAGGGCGACGGGGATGAAAATCCGCGTCAGGGTCTGGAGCCAGGAGGCGCCGTCGATGAGAGCAGCCTCGTCCAGCTCCTTCGGGATCGAGGCGAAATAACCGATCATGATCCAGGTGCAGAACGGCACGGTCAGCGTCGGATAGATGAACACCAGCACGTACCAACGGTTCAGAAGAGTGATGCCGGTGACGTCCTGGACCACCGCGAGCATCTTGAACAAGGGAATGAACAGGAGGCTGTCCGGGATCAGATAGGTGAGAAAGACGCCGGTCGCGAGCGTCGCCGAGCCCCAGAACTTCATCCGCGCTAAAGCAAACGCCGCCGGAATGCTGATCAGCATCGTCACGATCACGACCACGATCGAGATCATCGACGAATTCCAGAAGAACCGCAGGAATTGGTTCGAGGTCAGTAGCTCGACATAGTTCGACAGGGTCGGATGAAATACCCACCACGGATTGGTGGCGGCCGAGATCTCCGCGCTGCTCTTGAGCGAGGTGATCAGCATGTAGATTGGCGGGATCAGGAAGAAGATCGCAAACAGCACCAGGAAAAAGTAGGACCAGCGCAGCGCCCAGGTGCGGTCGCGGCTCATGCTTCGAAGCTTGACCTTGCGTGTCGGTCCGGCCTTGTCGATTGCGAGCGTGCTCATCAGGCTTCGTTCCCACGTTTGTTGACATCGCGCAGGATGAAGACCGCTGCGACGGCGAGGATCGGCACCATGAACAGCGAGACGCAGGCGCCGAGCGGAATGTCGCTGCTCTGGATGCCGACCTGGAACGCCCAGGTGGCGAACAGATGCGTCCGGTCGAGCGGACCGCCGGAGGTGAGGATGCGCACGATGTCGAAATTGGCGAAAGTGACGATCAGCGAGAACAACGTGGTGATGGCGATGATGTTGCGCATCATCGGCAGGGTGATGTGCCAGATCTTCTGCCACCAATTGGCGCCGTCGATCGCTGCGGCTTCGTAGAGCTGGTCGGGTACGGATTTCAGCGCGGCCAGGTACATGATCAGGAAGAACGGCGCGCCGTACCAGACGTTGACGAGGATGACGGAGAAACGCGCCCAGAAGGTGTCGCCGAGCCAGGGGATGGGACCGATGCCGAAGAACGAGAGGGTATAGTTGAAGGCGCTGTAGGACGGGTCGAACAGCCACAGCCATGCCAGCGTGCTCATCGCCGGCGGGATCACCCAGGGCACCAGCAGCATGCCGCGCCATTTACGTTGCTTCTTGCCGGGAATGTTGTGGACGAAATGCGCGACGATGAAGCCGATCAGCGCCTTGAAGACCACGGCGGTAATCGCAAAAATGCAGGACTGTCTCACCACCATCCAGAACGTTTCGCGCTTGAACAGGAAGGTGAAGTTGCTGAGGCCGACGAACTTCGTCATCGCCTTGTTCAGCGTTGCCAGGTAGACCGAATAGAAGGCGGGATAGAGCACGAGCAGGGCAATCAGGAGGATCAGCGGCAGCGTCAGGAAGAACGCGACGGTCGATTTCCTTCCCATTGCGTTGCGCAGGCTCGCCCGTTTGCGCGGGCTTGCGGCTCGAGCGGGACGGCCTTGCTCAACGACGACATCGGCCATGACGTTAGCCTCTTTTGCAGGACACGTAGCAGGACATCTGGAACGGCGAAGCCGGCGCAGCCGTCGGCTTCATTCGGCAAGCGGATCGAGCGAGGGTGCCTCGGCGGCTCACGCGCGAAGCGTGAACCGCCATGGCACGTACCCGGCTCAGGTCCGCATGAAGCCTTCGCACTCGCCCTCGGCCCAGGCGAGCGCGGTTTCCAACTTCTCTCCTTGCGCAAAGCGCAGCGCCATCTTGGTCAGCGTCGCCTGGAAGTAGATCTGCTGGGCGATCTTCGGCGGCGCCGGAGACGCGGCGATCGACATCGTCTGCTGCTTGTAGGGATCCGGATAGTGGAAGAGCGTGCCCTTCGGCGGCCCTTCCTCGGCCCAGGTCTTGAACTTCGTCATGTTCGCGTAGGCCGGGAGATCGTACCCGCCGCTCGCCGCGACGAACTTCTCGATCGCCGCTGGCGAGGACAGGTGAACGAGCAAGCTCTTGGCCGCTTCCTTGTTCTTGCCAAAGGCCCAGACGCCCCAGAAGTACGGCAGGAAGGGCGCAAAACGTCCCTTCGGACCGGACGGGAAGCCGTGCGTCCAGCACTGTTCGGCGACTTGCGGTGCGTCGCGCTTGGCGACCGCCCAGGCACTCGGCGGATTCAGGATCATCGCCCCGCGGCCCGAGATCAGCCATTTGTTGTTGGAGGCATCGTCCCAGGACGGTGCATCCGTGGGCAGGACGGCGATCAGCTTCTTGTAGAATTCGAGTGCCTGCCGCACTGCGTCGGTCTTGACGGTGATATCGCCCTTGGCGTTGACGAGCTCGGCGCCGAACGACTGGAAGATCGCGCCGGCGGTGTCGACGCTGTCGGTGGTCTCGCCGAGACCGATGCCGAAGGGGAAGCCGGCCTTGTGGCAGGCCTCGGCCGCCTTCAGGAACGTCTCCATGGTCCAGTTGTCCGCCTTCGGCGGAGCGCCGATTGGATACATCTCCTGCACGTCGATGCCGGCGTGCTTCTTCATCAGATCTATGCGGGAGCAGGGGCCCTTGATCTGGCTTCCCGGCGTCGCGGGAACTGCGAGCCATTTGCCGCCCGACCGCCCGAGATATTTGACGGTGTCGTTCACCTCGCCGTTCTGCTTGATGAGCGGCTCCATGACGTCGTTGAGCGGTTCGAGATTCTCGGAATAGGCGTGCGGCCACCAGCTCGGCATCTGGAGAATGTCGTGACCGGACTTGGCCTGGGCCTCGGCCGCTGCCGTCAGCTCGATCTTCTTGTTGTTGCTGGTGATGTAGTCGATCGAGACCTCGACCTTCTCCTTCTCGCCCCATTCCTTGACGAGCGCGGTGGAGGCATCGTTGGCGCCGGGCACCCAGTGGTCCCAGAAGCCGATCGAGAGCTTGCCGGCGGCGTAAGCGCCTCGGACATAGGGCGCCGTGATCAGCGCCGCGGAGGACAGTGCAGTGGCAGCCACAAATTGACGTCGCGTCAGTGTCTTGCGTGACATCTCGTTTCCTCGCTTGGGTGTTTTATTGTTCTGGCGTTTCCTCTGAACTCTTCCGAGTTCTACTTTTGATTTTCTTTTCCAAAGTTTCTTGTTCGACGTTTCTTGTTGATGCCGTCGGCTTCGAAGGCAAATTGGTAGCGCGATCAGATCATGATTGATTGCGTCTGTCGAGAAAACCGAACGGCTTGCGCCTAGAACTAACGTTGTGTCCGGGAACGCGGCAGCGCCCTCGACATTATGCGCGGGCCATGAACCACGGCGGGTTGTTTTGCGACGCACACTCGGCGCTGGCGCGCCAGGCCGACATGTGCGCAATTACGCCGCACTTTCCAAGGAGCCTGCATAAGCACCTCGCGGCAAAGACTTTTCGGGCGTGGATAGCAATTGCCCTTGGCTAGACCTCGAAGCGGTGAAAACGATAGAGTTGCAACTGGCAAGTGGTTCTCACCCCCAACAGCCTAATCAGATCGAGATGGAGACCAGAATGATCAACCCGGCGCCGCCCGCGCGGCCTAACCTGCGACGATGGTTCGCGCTGGGATCCGTTTTCGTGTTGCTGCTCGGCGCAGCCGCGGCGAACGCTCAAGGCCTGGTCAAAGGGGTTCAGGAAGGAGCGGCGGCCGGGAACAAGGCGGCAGGTCCGGTCGGTGGCGTGCTCGGCGGCGCCATCGGCGGTGTGGTCGGTGTCTTCACCGGCGTGCTCGGCGTTGGCAATAATGGCAATCAGGCGCCTGCAGCCAAAGATGCGAGCAAGGACGCCAGCAAGGATGCGGCCAAGGACGCCAAGCAGGGCGCCGGCAAGGACAAGGATGCCAAGAGCGCCAAGCCGGGCAAGGGCGCCAAGGCGAGCAAGGAGGCGAAGAACGCGCCGCAGGACAAGGATGTCACGGTCCTGACCCAGACCGGCGCGCCGCAATTGACCGCCGACCAGATCGTCACCAACAGCGACTCCTATATCGAGCGGATCAAGGCCGAACTGAACCTCACGCCCGAGCAGGAGAAGCACTGGTACGGCTTCTCGAGCGCCATGCACTACCTCGGGCATAACGGTGCCGAGCGGCTCAACCTGCGGGTTGCGCGCGCCAAGCGGGATCCTCCCGACGACATCGTCGAGCAGATGCGCAACGAAGCCCAATTCCTCATCGACCGCGCTGCCGATCAGCGCAATGTCGCCGACGCCGCCGAGCCCCTCTATTCGAGCCTCGATGACAAGCAGAAGCAGGTGTTCGTACAGGAGATGGTGCGGCTCAGCCACGAACGAGGACTGGATTGATCAAGTTGAATCGGATCGGGCGCGTCTGAATTAACGGCGCCCGCCACGAATTCGTGAATCCTCTTCGCGATTCGGTTATGATTAGCTTCGGAAGCTGATTGCGGGGTTGATATGGCGGACGGACTCTCCGTTTTCCTGGTCGAAGACGAGACGTTGATCCGGATGATGATGACGGACATGGTGGAGGAACTCGGCCACCACGTCGCCGCGGAAGCGGATAATGTTCGGGACGCCAGCGCTTTCGCCATGACCGCGCAGTACGATCTTGCGATCCTCGACATCAATCTCAAGGGCCTCTACGTCGATCCGGTCGCCGATTTGATCGAGCGTCGCGGCAAGCCGTTTTTGTTCGCCACGGGCTACGGTCCGGAGCTGCTGCCGTCCTTGCTCAGGCGCCGGCCGATCCTGCGCAAGCCGATTTCGATCGATCAGCTAAAGGCGATGATCGATTCGATGTTTCCGGAAGCGGCAGCGAAGACGCCGCACTGAAACCAAGAACAAAATGGCCGCCCGTCAGGGGCGGCCATTTCGCGACGGAATGCGTCGCGTCTCACATCAGGCCGGCGCCGAGATCGATGCCGTGCGCCATCAGGCCGAACGAGGCGACCAGGCCCGTGCAGCAAAACAGCAAGATGGTCTTGAACGAAGAATCAGCCAAACGCCTTTCGATGGTGGCCGGCATCGCGGCGATCGAAATCATGCTCATGTTCATTCCCCCCTTTGTTGCCCCTGAATTGGATCAGGTGAGGGAACTTCTAGAGCAAAAAGTTTGACGCGAGCTTTCGAGGGATCGTTAACGAAATGGCAATTGATGCCGCGTTTTCCGGCACCGTAGCGCAATCATTCGTTTCACTGGCGCCCGTTCTTCAGCACGGTAGCGATAGTGTGGGCTGTCATGGCGGCGCGGTCCGAAGCGCGCTGGGCGGCAAGCCGGTCACGCGCCTTTTCCTCGATCAAGAGCTCGATCAGCGCCAGCCGCTTGCCCTCGTCGTCCGCCTCGAGCAGAAGGCGGTGATAGCGGTGATAGTCGAAACCCAAATCCTGCTTACGCATGTCACGCCCCCGCAACTACGCCACACACAAGCCAAGATTGTTTCTCATCCGGGACGTGCGCGCAAGCACGATCCCGCGCCGAACGCGCGTCCTGTGCAATCAGCTGTGCATGACTGGAACCCGCGGGCGGAGGCGCGCGCCGTTAAGGCTGGTTGTGCTCGGCGAACATCGTCAGGCCAACAAAACTCGCATCGGGTTTCGTGACCAGTCTGGTCGGGATTTCGCGGAGATAGTCCTGGAAGCGTCCCTTGGCTTCGAAGCGCGCCCGGAATGCGGAGGCTGCAAGGAAGTCGGGAAAGCGCGGCACGATTCCGCCGGCGATATAGACGCCGCCGCGTGCGCCGAAGGTCACCGCGAGGTTGCCCGCGACCGAGCCGAGAATGGCGCAAAACATCTCCAGCGTTTTGCGGCTGAGCTCGCAACTGCCTTCCAGGGCCGCCTTCGTGATGGCGGCAGCATCGCGATGCGGCACCTGAGCGCCTTCCACCTCGGCCAGCGCCTCGTAGAGGCTTTGCAGGCCGGAACCGGACAACGCGCCACGCTCGATGGAGACATGGCCGAGGCGTCGGCGCATGCACGCGATCACGCGTTCCTCGCGCTCGTCCTCTGCCGGCAGGGTCGCGTGGCCCGCCTCGGTGACGACGGCCAGCCGTGAGCCGTGGCGCTCGACCAGGCAGGAAACGCCAAAGCCGGTTCCGGGTCCGACGACCAGCAACGGCTCTCCGGGAAGACCCTGCTGTCCGCCGAGCGGGATCAGGTCGGCGGGCTGCAGGGCGGGCAGGGACCAGGCCACCACCTCGAAATCGTTGAGAACATGGACGCTGTCAAAGCCGAGGGCCGGCTGAAGCTCGTTGCCGTCGATGACCCAGGGGCTGTTGGTCATGACGCAGCGGTTGTTGGTCACCGGCCCCGCGACGGCCAGCACGACCCTTGAGGGAGGTTTGCCGTCGGAGCGACGTGCGAGAACATCGGCAATGGCTTCGCGGACGGTCGGGAAGTCCGCCACTTTGACGTAGTCGATCGGTCCGGTCTGATCGCCCTGACTGAGCGCGAAGCGCGCATTGGTGCCGCCGATATCGGCGAGAAGAATCTGTCCTGTCTTGCCGATGGTCATGTCCATATGGCTGCCGCGGCCTTTCGGGCTGCGGGAACCGCTTCCTCCGCTCTATCCGATCGCAAAATGCGAACGGCTTTCAGAATCCGCCCCCGGCGGGATCTAGTCAACACGCATCAGCCCAAACCGTTGCATCCCGGGGCCGACGGGGTGCATTCGCGCAGATGGCCGCACCTGCGGGTGGTTGCGAAGCAGCGCGGGAAGATCGACACTGGAGACGTGCCTTCGGCGCCGGTCGCGCGGGATGGCCTGGAATGGACCATGCGATGAAGATTTCCGACCGCGACGTGCTGCTGGTCATCGACGTGCAGAACGATTTTTGCACGGGCGGGGCGCTCGCGGTGCCGGGCGGCGAGAAGGTCGTCCCCGCCATCAATCGGATCGCCCAAAAATTCGCCAATGTGGTGCTGACCCAGGACTGGCATCCCCGCGATCATGTCTCCTTTGCGCCGAACCATGCGGGCAAACAGCCGTTCGAGACCATCGTGCTCGACTACGGCGTCCAGGTGCTGTGGCCGAGCCATTGCGTCCAGGGCACGGCGGGCGCTGAATTTCATCGCGATCTCGACACCGCCCGCGCAAGCCTGGTGGTGCGGAAAGGGTTTCGGCGCGGCATCGATTCCTATTCGGCGCTGTGCGAGAACGATAAGAAAACGCCGACCGGCCTGCTCGGATTTTTGCGCGAACGCGAGTTGAACACCGTCTTCGTCGCCGGCCTCGCGTTCGACTACTGCGTCCGCTTTTCGGCGGAGGATGCCCGCAAGGCGGGGTTCGAGGTCGCCGTCATCGAGGACGCCTGCCGCGGCATCGATCTCGACGGCTCGGTGGCCGCGACCCATCAGAGTTTTCGGGAGCGCGGTATTTCGCTCGTCAGCTTCGAGGCCTTCCTGTGAAGACCGTAAAATAGCCATGGCGGAGAAGACCGGTAAACAGCTGCGCGCACCGGGCCCGGTCCCGGATGACCCGCTGCTGTGGCCGTTCGCTGCTGCTCGGCTGGCCATGGACGCCTGCTTCGGATGGCTCGAGCGCGGTTCGCCGGAGCAGGCCGACAGCAGCCTGCCGTGGACCACGCCCAACTCCGTCGCGCTGGAGCTTGCGACCATGCGCCTGCGCAATTGCGCGCGGACGGGGGCCGGTCAGCCGGCACTGGTCTGCGCGCCCTATGCGCTGCATCGGGCCCTGATCGCCGACTTCGCCCCCGGCCACAGCGTGGTGCAGTCTCTGCAAAATGGCGGCATCGACCGGGTCTATCTTACCGACTGGCGCTCGGCCGCACCCGACATGCGCTATCTCTCGATCGACAGCTATCTCGGCGATCTCAACGTCGCCATCGACGAGATCGGCGCGCCGGTCGATCTCGTCGGCCTGTGCCAGGGCGGCTGGCTGTCGCTGCTCTATGCGGCGCGCTTTCCCGCCAAGGTGCGGCGGCTGGTGCTGGCAGGCGCGCCCGTCGACCTCTCGATCGAGTCCAGGCTGTCGCACCTCGCCCGCAACGCGCCGGAGATGGTCTATGACCAACTCGTCGCGCGGGGCGGCGGCAATGTCAGCGGCGACGAGATGCTGCGTGTCTGGTCGAAGGCGCCGAGCCGCGACGACATCGTGACGGCGCTGCAAAGCGACCTCTCCGGGGAGGAAGGCGCGGCGTTGCTGGCACGCTTCGAGCGCTGGAACGCCGAGCCTCTTAATCTGCCCGGCACCTATTATCTCGAGATCGTCAATTGGATTTTCCGGGAGAACCGGATCGCGCGCGGCGAATTCACGGTACTCGGCCGCGTGATTGATCTGAAGGACGTCAAGGCGCCGGTCTTCCTGCTGGCCGGGCTCGATGACGACGTCGTGCCGGCTGCGCAGGCGCTCGCCACCGCCGGCTTGCTCGGCACACGACCGGCCTTCATTGCGGCGGCCTCCCAGCCTAGCAACCATCTTGGCCTGTTCATGGGCGCGCGGACCCACACCCATGCCTGGCCCCGGATCGCCGAGTGGCTGCGCGACGATCTGCCCGGCATGCTGGTGCGCAGAGCCTGAGACGACCCCAAGGGCCGGGCGGCGAAGCTGCAAATCCGTTATGCATGCCGTCGAATGGCCTGCACGGGGCCATGTCGATGGGTTAAATGGAGTCCAGAACTGGCGGAGGCCGGTCGCGACGAGACAAAGGGACTGTGCTCGATGAGTTTCCACTCGATCTATGCCCACGGATTTGCGCGCGTGGCAGCCTGCGTTACCACTTCTCATGTGGCCGATCCCACGGCCAATGCGAAAGCGGTTCTGGCGGCGGCGAAGGACTGCCACGCGCAGTCGGCGGCGGTTGCCGTGTTTCCCGAGCTCTGCCTGTCCGGCTATGCGATCGAAGATCTCGTAAAGCAGGACCCGCTGCTCGATGCGGTCGAGCGCGGGCTTGTGGCCATCGTCGAGGCATCCTCGGCGCTGATGACCGTCCTGATCGTCGGCGCGCCGCTGCGCTTCGGCAACCGCATCTACAATTGCGCGGTCGTGATCCATCGCGGCAAAGTCCTCGGCGTCGTGCCCAAGAGCTACCTGCCGACCTATCGCGAATTCTACGAAGGACGGCATTTCGCCTCCGGCGCCGGCATCGTCGGAGAGATGGTCGCCTTTGGCGGGCTGCACGCCCCGTTCGGCGTCGACCTCCTGTTCGCGGCCGAGGACGTACCGGGCCTGACCATCGGCGTCGAGATCTGCGAGGACATGTGGATCCCGGTCACGCCGGCCTCCGAGCTCGCGCTCGCGGGCGCGAGCGTGCTGATCAATCTCTCGGGCAGCCCGATCACGATCGGCCGCGCCCGCTCGCGCGCGCTGTTGTGCCAATCGACTTCGGCGCGCTGCCTTGCGGCCTACGTCTATTCAGCAGCCGGGGCAGGGGAATCGACCACCGATCTTGCCTGGGACGGCCAGACCTCGATCTACGAGAACGGCGTCCTATTGGCCGAGGGTGAGCGGTTTCGGCAGGGCGGCCAGATCACGCTGGCCGACGTCGATCTCGACCTGCTCAGGCAGGAACGCGCGCTGATGGGAACCTTCGACGACAACCGCCGGCAGCGCGAAGCCTTCTTTCGGAAAGTCGGCTTCGCCCTGAAGCCGCCGACGGCCGATATCGGCTTCCTGCGCAAGGTCGAGCGCTTTCCGTTCGTGCCGAGCGACGAGAGCCTGCTCGAGCAGGACTGTTATGAGGCCTACAACATTCAGGTCGCGGGCCTCGTTCAGCGCATGCGCGCGACCGGCACCAGGCGCGTCGTCATCGGCGTCTCGGGCGGGCTCGATTCCACCCACGCTTTGATCGTCGCCGCCAAGGCGGTCGATTTGCTCGGCCTGCCGCGTGAGAACATTCTCGCCTACACCATGCCGGGCTTTGCGACCGGCAGCGAGAGCAAGACCAATGCGCTGGCGCTGATGAAGGCGTTGCAGACGAGTTGGCAGGAGCTCGACATTCGCACCACGGCGACGCAGATGCTGAAGGACATCGGCCATCCCTTCGGCAAAGGCGAGAAGGTCTACGACGTCACCTTCGAGAACGTGCAGGCGGGCCTGCGCACCGACTATCTGTTTCGGCTCGCCAACCATCAAGGCGGCATCGTGATCGGCACCGGCGATCTCTCCGAGCTCGCGCTGGGTTGGTGCACCTATGGCGTCGGCGACCAGATGGCGCACTACAACGTCAACGCCGGGGTCCCGAAGACGCTGATCCAGCATCTGATCCGCTGGGTGATTGCCTCGAAGCAGTTCGGCGACGACGTCAACCGGACGCTTGGTCTGATCCTGGTTGCTGAAATCTCGCCCGAGCTGGTTCCTGCCGAGCCGGGCGAGAAGCCGCAGAGCACGGAAGCTTCCGTCGGTCCCTACGAGCTCCAGGATTTCAACCTGTTCTACACACTGCGGTTCGGCATGCGGCCGTCCAAGATCGCCTTCATGGCGCTGCAGGCGTGGAAGGACGTGGCCCACGGCGAATGGCCGCCGGCATTTCCGACCGATAAGCGCAAGGCATACGATCTCAAGGAGATCCGCCGCTGGCTGGAGGTGTTCCTGCGCCGCTTCTTCGCATTCAGCCAGTTCAAGCGCTCGGCGATGCCGAACGGACCCAAGGTTTCGGCCGGCGGCTCGTTGTCGCCGCGCGGCGACTGGCGCGCGCCGTCGGATTCGAGCGCAGCGGCGTGGCTTGAAGATCTCGAGCGGAATGTGCCGGTTTGAACGGGAGATGAGCGATGTCGGCCGGCGATGGGCCCGAGCAGGGCGGCAACCCACAGAAGGTCCTCAACGGCCTCTACATCTTTGAGATTGAGATGCGCGACGGCAAGCGTGGCCAGGCCAAAGGCGTCGTCGTGCTCTGCGAGGGCCGCATCATGGGCGGCGACAGCTATTTCTACTACACCGGCAGCTACACCTTCCGGAACGGGAAATGGCGCGGCGACATGACCGTCAATCAGCACACCGAGGCCGTCGGCAAGCCACTCGCGTTCGGCGGCAGGGAAGTGACCTGCGGCTTTTCGGGCGACTACTCCGCCGACGGCGCCGAGGTCGAAGGCATGGCGCTGGTTGGCAAGACCAGCGTGACATTCACGGCGCGGCTCACGCTGAAGGACTCGATGCGAGACCCGCCTGAGATGTGACACCCGCGTGATCGTCCCTCGTTCCTGATCAGGAACCTTCGCACCCACAGAACGTTCGCGTCGGTTGTTGCGAATTTCCGAGGAGAGGGACCATGCGCAAGCACTTGATGTTATCGACCGCAGCTATCGGACTGATGCTTGCTTCGGGCATCGCCTACGCCCAAGCGCCCGGTGAGCGGAGGGACGAGCCGAGACGGACCGAGGAGCCGGCGAAAGGCGCTGCGACGCAACGCGGCGGCGGCGCCCAGGAACGTGTTCAAGAGCGCGCGCAGGGCGCCCAGGAGCGATTGCAGGGCGCCGGCCGCGAGGAGAAGGGCGGCGCTGCCAAGCAGGAGGCGAGTGACGATAAGCGCCAGCCGGCCGGTTCTGCAGAGCGCAACCAGCCGAAGTCGAAGGATCAGGCCCAAGACTCCCGCGAGCCCTCCCGCGAGCCTTCGCGCGATCGCAACGCGGAAAGCACGAAACCCGGACGCGACAGCAAGAGCAGCGCCGAGACGAAGCAGGACAAGTCCGCGCCGCAGAAATCAACAGCGGAGTCCGAGAAGTCCAAATCCGGTACGTCTAGCCAGCAGAACGAGCGCACGGGAGCTGCGGCCAACCAGAACGAGCGCAACCAGACGCAGCCGCCGCGCAACGCGGCTGAGCAGCAGCCGTCCGCCCAACAGCACAACCGGCCGGCCACCGCGACCGACACGAACCGCACGGCGCCGACCAACAATGCGCAGACCGCGCCTGCCAATTCGGGCACGCAGACCAATCAAGCCAACCAGACGACCCAGACCAACTCGCAAACCAATCAGCAGACGCAGGTCTCGTCCGAGAAGCAGGTGCGGATCTCCGAAACGGTGAGCCGTGCTCACCTGGCGGAGCCGGAGCGCAATCTGAACATCTCGATCCGTGTCGGCGAGACCATTCCCTCACGCGTGCGCCTCCACAGGCTTCCGCCCGAGATCGTCTCGATCGAGCCCGAATATCGAGACTATGAATACTTCACGACCGGTGACGACGTCGTCATTGTGGAGCCGCGGACGCATCGCATCGTCAGCCAGGTGCCTCGCGATCCCTCACGAGCCCGCGCCCAGATGAGCGGCGGCACCTCATCGAGCGTGGCGGCCGCCGGCGGCAGCAATGTGAACTGCCAGATCATGCGGCGTGACGCCTCGGGCAATGTGGCCCAGGCAGAACCCTCGACCGTAGGCTCGACCGCGCGAAGCGATTCCCTGAGCGTGACTGTCCAGATGCCCGGCGGCGGCTCGTCCGCGCCAATCGCCCTCGGTGCTCCCGCGGGCAACATCGTGGTCGCGACGCAAGGGCAGGGCGACTGCACGGTGACGATCGAGCCGCAGACGCGCTAGCGCCCGTGTCGGCATAACGACGCTAAAACGACTTCGCGCCGCACGGCTGATCAAGCCGGCGGCGCGAAATCACGTTCAATCTAGAAAGTCCCGAGGTCCGGAGTGCCTAGGAGTCCGGACCTCGTAACCTTGCCCCAGCCTTTGATCCCCCCGCCCCATGTGGTCCCCCAACCCCGTGGTGCGCGATCAGAGGGTGATGCCCTTGGAAGGCCGCCGATCGATGTCCCGCGATGTACGCGACATCGAAATAGGATTCCATTCCGGATCACTACGGACTCGAACGCGCTTGATCCGCGCGCGGATGCATGCGTCTGCACGCGCCGCACTCGCTGTGCCTGAATTCGATGCACGCGACCGCGGGGATGTCCACACCTCCTCATCGCTGCGGAACCTGCATTTCACCGGCCTGTCATTGAACTGGTCTAGCGCTGCTCCCGTGATCGCTGACGGTCAAAGGAGCAAGCCATGTCAAAGCCGGTACTGGGCGCCGCGTTGTCCATCAAATCGATCCCCGCGCACCGCGACTGGCTCCTGGAACGGCAGCGCGATCTCGAGATTCAGGATTTCTTTCGCGCGGATCTGCTCGACGGCGACTGGCGAAGTGCTGCTAGCGAAATCAAGCAGATGCTCTCAGGTCACACCGGCCGGCTCGGCATCCACGGACCGTTCTGGGGCTTCGCGATCGGGAGCCACGACCCGATGATCCGCCAAGTCGTGACGAAACGCCTGCTTCAGGGCCTCGAAGCCGCCGAGTTTCTCGGCGCGACGCAGATGGTGATCCATTCGCCGTTCACGACCTGGGACCACAACAACCTCGACCTCTATCCGGATAATCGCGGCAATCTCGTCGAACGCGTCAAGGCGACACTGGCCGAGGTGATCGTGCGCGCCGAAACCATCGGCTGCGAGATCGTCATCGAGAACATCGAGGACAAGGATCCGCGCGATCGCGTGCGTCTCGCCAAGGCGCTCGAAAGCAGCAAGGTGCGCGTCTCCCTCGACACCGGCCACGCCAACTACGCGCACATCTCCACCGGCGCGCCGCCGGTCGACTACTATGTCGAGACTGCCGGCGACATGCTGACGCACGTCCACCTGCAGGACACCGACGGTTTTGCCGACCGGCACTGGGCCCCGGGCGAAGGCAATATCCCGTGGGTCGCAGTGTTCCGCGCGCTGGGCCGGCTGAATTCCAACCCCCGGCTGATCCTCGAACTTCGCAATCACGACGACGTCCGCGCCGGCGCAGCCCATCTCGCCGCGCTTGGTCTCGCCGAATAACCGCATCATCCAGGGCAGGGGTTCCCATCATGAGCAAGCTTACCCGTCGCACCGTTCTGAAATCCGGCGGCGCTGCCGCAAGCACGCTGCTGCTGCCGCGTTTTGCCATCGCGCAGGCCGACAACCGTCCTTCGGTGACGATTGCCGTGCAGAAGGTGACGAATTCGAACGTGCTCGACGTGCTGCGTGAGCAGTCCAATGTCGGCGAGCGCGTGTTCTTCTCCTCGATCTGGGAAGGCCTGATCTCCAAGAACTGGCGCGGCAGCCTTGAGGCGGTGCCGGGGCTTGCCACCGAATGGCGCCGCATCGACGACCAGACTGTCGAGGTGAAGCTGCGCCAAGGCGTCAAATTCCACAATGGCGACGAACTGACGTCCGAGGACGTCGTCTTCACGTTCAGCCGCGAGCGCATGTTCGGTGAGAGCGAGGCCAAGAGCCGCAGCACCATCCAGGCTTTTGAGAAGATCCCGACGCCGCGGCCGGGCAAGGAGCTGCCGCCGGACGTGCCCGCGGTCGCGCGCCGGATCTGGCCGGACCTCGTGCGCGTCGATGCCGTCGACAAGTACACGGTGCGCTTCTACAACGCGACGCCCGACGTCACGATCGAGGGTCGGCTGTCGCGCTACGGCTCAGATATCGCGAACCGCCGCGCCTGGGCTGAATCCGCGAGCTATCTCGACTGGGCGCGCAAGCCTGTTACCACCGGTCCCTACAAGGTCGTCGAACTCAAGCCCGACGTGTGGCTGACGCTGGAAGCCCACGACGAATATTGGGGCGGCCGTCCACCGCTCAAGCGCATCCGCTTCCTCGAAGTGCCCGAGGTCGCGAGCCGCATCAACGGGCTGCTCTCGGGCGAGTATCAGTTCGCCTGCGACATCCCGCCGGACCAGATCGCGGGCATCGAGAAGAACGCGGCCTTTGAAGTGCAGGGCGGCACCATCCTCAATCACCGCCTGACCGTGTTCGACAAGAACCACGCCCAACTCGCCAATCCGCTTGTAAGGCGCGCCTTCACCCATGCGATCGACCGCCAGGCGATCGTCGACAGCCTGTGGGCCGGGCGCACCCGCGTCCCGAAGGGCCTGCAGTGGGAGTTCTACGGCGACATGTTCAATGCCGACTGGAACGTGCCGGCCTACGATCCCAAGCTGGCGCAGGACCTGCTGAAGCAGGCCAACTACAAGGGCGACCCCATTCCCTATCGGCTGCTCAACAATTACTACACCAACCAGGTCGCGACCGCGCAGGTGCTGGTCGAGATGTGGAAGTCGGTCGGCCTCAACGTCCAGATCGAGACCAAGGAGAACTGGTCGCAGATCATGGAGCGCGCGCCGACGCGCGCGGTACGCGACTGGTCGAACTCGGCCGCCTTCAACGATCCGGTGTCGTCGCTGGTTGCCCAGCATGGCCCCAACGGCCAGCAGCAGCAGATCGGCGAGTGGACCAATGCCGAGCTGAACACGCTGTCGGAGTTCCTGGAAACCTCGATCGACCGGGCTGCCCGCAAGAAGGCGTTCCGTCGCATGCTGGAGATCGCCGAGCGCGAAGACCCGGCCTATACGGTGCTGCACCAGAACGCGACCTTCACGGCCAAGCCGAAGTCGATCAAGTGGAAGGCGTCGCCCGCCTTCGCGATGGATTTCCGCGCCGGCAATTTCGAGGCCTGATCGGTGTCGCCGCTGATCAGCATCAAGGACCTCAGCGTCGCCTTCCACGGCGTGCCAGTCCTGCGCGGTGTCGATCTCGCCTTGCACAAGGGCGAGGCCCTTGGCCTCGTCGGCGAGTCCGGATCGGGCAAGTCGGTGACGTGGCTTGCGGCCCTCGGCCTCTTGCCGCGGAATGCCCGCGTCTCGGGCTCCGTTCGTCTCGACGGTCGCGAGATCCTCGGTGCGCCCGCCGCCGAGCTCGACCGTATCAGGGGCGGGCGCGCCGCCATGATCTTCCAGGATCCCGCGAGCGCACTCAATCCCGTGCTGACCATCCGCAGGCAGCTCTGCGAGTCCCTGGCGCTGCATCGCGATCTCTCGGGCGGCGCGGTGAAAGCGGAAGCGCGGCGGCTGCTCGATCTCGTCGGAATTCCCGACGCGGCGCGCAGGCTCGAAGCCTATCCGCACGAATTTTCCGGTGGCCAGGTCCAGCGCATCATGATCGCGATGGCGCTCGCCGGAAATCCCGACCTGCTGATCGCAGATGAACCGACGACGGCACTCGACGCCACGATTCAGGCGCAGATTCTGGAACTGCTCTCGACCATCCGCCGCGAGATGAGCATGGCGATGGTCCTGATCAGCCACGATCTCGGCGTGGTCGCGGAAAACTGCGACCGCGTCGCCGTGATGTATGCTGGCCGCATTGTCGAGGAAGCGCCGGCGAACCAGCTCTTCGCCGATCCCGTCCATCCCTATGCGCAGGGCCTGATCGGCGCGTTGCCGCCGCTCGACGGGCCGAGGCGCCGCCTGACCGCCATTCCCGGAACGGTCCCCGATCCCGCGAGGATGCCTGACGGATGCGCCTTCGCGCCGCGTTGTGCGCTCGCAGAGGCGCCGTGCGGACGTGTGGCCCCAACCCTTGCGCCGATCGCGGAGGATCGCGCCGTCGCCTGCGTCCGCGCCGAGGCTTCGCGTCGCGCGCTGCTCGGGGTCGCTGCCGAATGAACGGTCCCCTCGTCGACGTGTCGTCAATTTCGCGTAGTTATAGCATGCGCTCCGGGATGTTCGGCCGAAGTGCCGCCGTGCATGCGGTCGATGGCGTGTCGCTGACGATCCGCAAGGGCGAGACGCTGGGCCTCGTCGGCGAGTCCGGCTCGGGAAAATCGACCACCGGCCGCATCGTGCTCGGCCTCGAGCGGCCGGACCATGGCGAGGTGCGGTTCGACGGCAAGCCGATGGCCACGCCCGGAACGCCTGCATGGCGTGCGCAGCGCGCGCACATGCAGATGATCTTTCAGGATCCGCTGGGGGCGCTGGACCGGCGGTTGCCGGTCGCAGCCCAAATCCGCGAGCCTCTGGACATTCACGGCCTCGGTACGCCCACCGAGCGCGAGGAGCGTGTCCGCGAATTGCTGCGCGCCGTCGAACTGACACCCGCACATGGTGCGCGCTATCCGGGTGCGCTCTCCGGCGGACAGCGCCAGCGCATCGTGCTGGCGCGGGCGCTGGCGACTAAGCCGGATTTCCTGGTCTGTGACGAGCCGGTCAGCGCGCTCGACGTCTCGATCCAGGCGCAGGTGGTGAATCTGCTCGCCGATCTCCAGGCGCAGCTTGCGCTGACCTTGCTCTTCATCAGCCACGATTTGCGGGTCGTCCGGCAGATCAGCAATGTGGTAGCCGTGATGTATCTCGGCCGCATCGTCGAGATCGGCAGCGCCGATGATCTGTTCGCGCGGCCGGAGCACCCTTACACGCAAGCACTGGTCTCGGCATCGCCCGCGCCGGGCCGCCGCAGCGCAGGCCGCATTGTGCTGGCGGGCGACCCGCCGAACCCGGCGGCGCGTCCCCAGGGCTGCGCCTTCCATCCGCGCTGCCCGCGCGCGATCGCGCGTTGTGCCAGCGACGTGCCAGCGCTGTCGAACGTCGGTGGCAACAGGCAGGTTGCCTGCCACCTCGTGACCGGGCCGCAAGTCGAGACGCGGGACGCGGCCTGATGGGACGCTATTTCGCCCTTCGCATCGGACGCGCGGCGTTGACGATCGTGCTCGTCGTCACCTTCGCCTTCGTGGTGCTGCGTCTCTCGGGCGATCCCGCGCTGATGATTTTGGGACCGGAAGCGCCGCCGGAAGTCCTCGCCGCCTTCCGCAAGGCGTGGGGTCTCGATGATCCAATCTGGTTTCAGTATCTCGACTATTTTAGCGCGATCGCCAAAGGCGAGCTCGGCCGTTCCATGCGTGACGGGCGGCCTGCGATCGAGCTTGTGCTGGAGCGGATTCCGGCAACGCTGGCGCTGACGCTGCCGGCCTTCGCATTCAAGGTCGCGCTCGGCATTCCCGCCGGCATTTACGCGGCGCTGCACCGCGGCTCGGGAATCGACCGCGCGGTGATGATGACGGCGGTCGCCGGCTTCACCGTGCCGAGTTTCGTGCTGGCGCTACTGCTCGTGCTCGTCTTCGCCGTCCAGCTCGGATGGCTGCCCTCGGGCGGGCAGGACAGCTGGCGTCACGCCATCCTGCCGATCGTGACACTCAGCTTTGGCGGTGCCGCGGTGCTGGCGCGCTTCACCCGCAGCGCCATGCTGGAGGTGCTGGGCCAGCCCTACATCCGCACCGCCTCGGCGAAGGGCGTGCCGTGGCGAAGAGTCGTGACGTCGCATGCGCTGCCCAACGCGGCGATTCCGACCGTCACCATTCTGGGCTTCATGGTGGGCACGCTGATCGCGGGCGCGGTCGTGGTCGAGAGCGTGTTTTCGTGGCCGGGGGTAGGGCGCCTGCTCGTCGTCGCCGTCGCCAACCGCGACCTCGCCGTCGTGCAGTGCATCCTGTTGCTGGTGGCGATGACCATGGTCACCTCCAACCTGATCGTCGACTTCCTCTACGGCTTCCTCGACCCGCGGCTGCGTGCCAAAGGAGCGCATGCATGACGGACACCACGCTGAAGGACGCAGGCGTCCGCCGCCGCATGAGCCTCCCGGCGATCCCGGTCTCGGTCGCCATCGCGATCGGCTGGATCGTCGCGATGCTGGTGATCGCGGCCTTCGCCGAGAAGATCGCCCCCTACGGCTATACCCAACTCGACCTGCGCAACCGTCTCGCTGCACCCGGCAATGTCGCGCACTGGCTCGGCACCGACGAGCTCGGCCGCGACGTGCTGTCGCGGCTGCTCGTGTCGATCCGCATCTCACTCCTGATCGCCTTCGGCGCGACGGCCATCTCGGCCATCGTCGGCACCACCCTCGGCTTCCTCGCCGCGCATTTCCGCGGGCCCGTCGAGCAGCTCGTGCTGATGCTGTCCGACTTCCAGGCCAGCATGCCCTTCCTGATCCTGGCGCTCGCGGTGCTCGCCTTCTTCGGCAATTCGCTGCCGCTCCTGATCGGCCTGATGGGATTTTTCGGCTGGGAGCGTTACGCCCGGATCGCGCGGGGCCTTGCCATCTCGGCCAATGCGCAAGGCTATGCGGCGGCGGTCCGCCAGCTCGGCGCGACGCCGGCGCGGATTTACCTCCGGCATATCCTGCCCAACATCGCCTCGACCCTGATCGTCTCGACTACGCTGGTCTTTCCCGAGGTGATCCTGATGGAGTCGGGCCTGTCGTTTCTCGGCCTCGGCGTGCAGCCGCCGATGACCAGCCTCGGCAACATGGTCGGCTACGGCCGCGAGTACCTGACCCGGGCGCCCTGGATCATGCTGGCGCCGGCCACCACCATCGTGGTGACCACGCTGGCGGTCTCCGTCATCGGCGACTGGCTGCGCGACCGGCTCGATCCCGAGCTGCAATAGAGCCAAGGGCGCCCTTGTAGCCTGGATGGAGCGAAGCGTAATCCGGGGCCGGTCCCGGCCGCCGGCGCGCACTTGCCCCGGATTGCGCTGCGCTCCATCCGGGCTACGAAGTCCCCGCGCCGGGAGCAGGGGAGCCCTGTCCGGCCCAAGTTCCCGTTGCGCCTGACCAGTCCGTGCGCTATCCGGCCGGAAACGCCTGAGGCGGCTTCGAAAATTTGCCGCGCCCGGCCAGCCAAACCCGAGGACGGAAACCGCCATGCCAGCCTATCGCTCCCGCACCACCACCCACGGCCGCAACATGGCGGGCGCCCGCGGCCTCTGGCGCGCGACCGGCATGAAGGATGGCGATTTCGGCAAGCCGATCATCGCGGTGGTCAATTCCTTCACCCAGTTCGTGCCCGGTCACGTCCATCTGAAGGACCTCGGCCAGCTGGTCGCCCGCGAGATCGAGCAGGCGGGCGGCGTGGCGAAAGAGTTCAACACCATCGCGGTCGACGACGGCATCGCCATGGGCCATGACGGCATGCTCTACAGCCTGCCGTCGCGCGAATTGATCGCCGACAGCGTCGAGTACATGGTCAACGCCCATTGCGCCGACGGCATGGTCTGCATCTCCAATTGCGACAAGATCACCCCCGGCATGCTGATGGCGGCGCTGCGGCTCAACATCCCCGCCGTGTTCGTCTCGGGCGGACCGATGGAGGCCGGCAAGGTGACGCTGCAGGGCAAGACCAAGGCGGTCGACCTGATCGATGCCATGGTCGCCGCCGCCGACTCCAAGGTCAGCGACGAGGACGTCAAGGTGATCGAGCGCTCGGCGTGCCCGACCTGCGGCTCGTGCTCGGGCATGTTCACGGCCAATTCGATGAACTGCCTCACGGAAGCCCTTGGCCTTGCGCTCCCCGGCAACGGCACGGTGGTCGCAACCCACGCCGATCGCAAGCGCCTGTTCGTCGAGGCCGGCCACACCATCGTCGACATCGTGCGCCGCCACTACGAGCAGGACGACACTAGCGTGCTGCCGCGCAATGTCGCGAACTTCAAGGCGTTCGAGAACGCGATGACGCTCGACATCGCGATGGGCGGCTCGACCAACACCGTGCTGCATCTGCTCGCGGCCGCCCATGAAGGCCAGGTCGAGTTCACCATGCAGGATATCGACCGGCTGTCGCGCCGCGTGCCCGTGCTGTGCAAGGTCGCACCATCAGTCGCCGACGTCCATGTCGAGGACGTGCATCGCGCCGGCGGCATCATGGGCATCCTGGGGGAGCTCGACCGCGCCGGCCTGATCGACACGTCGGTCTCGACCGTGCACGCGCCGACCATGAACGACGCGCTGGAGCGCTGGGACATCAAGCGCTCGAAGAGCGAGTCTGTCCGCACCTTCTTCCGTGCCTCGCCCGGCGGCATCCCGACCCAGGTCGCGTTCAGCCAGGAGCGTCGCTACGACGAGCTCGATGCCGACCGCGAGAAGGGCGTGGTGCGCAACCTCGCGCACGCCTTCAGCAAGGACGGCGGCCTCGCCGTGCTCTACGGCAATCTCGCGCAGGACGGCTGCATCGTGAAGACCGCCGGCGTCGACGCCTCGATCCTGAAATTCTCCGGCCCCGCGCGCGTGTTCGAGAGCCAGGACGCGGCGGTCGAAGGCATTCTGGGCGGCAAGGTCGTCGCCGGCGAGGTCGTGGTCATCATCTATGAAGGCCCGCGCGGCGGCCCCGGCATGCAGGAGATGCTGTATCCGACCAGCTATCTGAAATCGATGGGCCTCGGCAAAGCCTGCGCGCTCGTCACCGACGGACGCTTCTCGGGCGGCTCGTCGGGCCTGTCGATCGGCCATCTGTCGCCCGAAGCGGCCGAAGGCGGCAACATCGGTCTGGTCAGGACCGGCGATCGCATCGCCATCGACATCCCGAACCGCAGCATCACGCTGGAGGTCTCCGACGAGGAGCTGGCCAAGCGCCGCGCCGCGGAAGAGGCGAAGGGCGATGCCGCCTGGCAGGCGATCGGCCGCAAGCGCAATGTCTCGACCGCGCTTCAGGCCTACGCTGCGCTCACCACCAGCGCCGCGCGCGGCGCGGTGCGCGAGGTGAAGCGGCGCTCGCGCTAGATCAGAACGCCCAGGAGAATTTGCCCTTGGCGGCGTGATCGGTGACCGTGTTGCCGACCTGGCCGACATAGGAGAGGCCGACCGTGATGTGTCGGCCGATCGCAAGATCGAAGCCCGCCTCCGCGAGCAGCGAGTCGCGCGCAACCGGCACACCCGCGATCGTGAACGGGGCCGGGGCGACCTGGAACGCCATCACGGCAGCCGGGGTCACGTTGTTGAATGCATGCTGCCAGGCGACGGTCGTGCGGGGGATCAGCGTCATGTCGTGCGCCAGCGGCACGAAGGTCGCGGCGCGCCCGCCGAGCGTCGCATAGCCGGTTTCGAAGGTCTGCGCCGCAACGTTCAGCGCCGCCGGGCCGCCGAGTTCGGCGGTGGCATCGGTGTGCACACGCACCCATGCGGCGCCGGCGAACGGTTCCAGCGCCAGCTTGCCGAATGCGACGCCGTAGCCGATCTCGCCGAAGATCTGCCCGGTGTTGCCATCGGTCCGTGAGGTCAGGCGATCGGCGAAGCCGATGAAGTTCGCCAACCGGTCGGTATCGATCGAATGGAACGCATAGGCGCCGCCGCCGCGCAGGTTGATGCTGCCGAAGCGCCATCCGCCATAGCCCGCGATGTGGGCGGTGTCGACATTCGAGGCGCCGCGGCCGTCGAGTGTGTTCTTGCTGCCGGTATAGCCAGCCGCGATGCCGAGGCGACCAGCACCGCCGATGCGGGTGTCGAAGCCGGTGATGAAGCCGGCAAGATCGCGCCGCACGCTGGCCGCGTTGCCATCGCTGTTGAACGTGCCCCGGCCGCCGAAGCCCTGGCCCCAGAACACCGTGTCGGAGGTCGGCCGCTTGGCCGTCACCGGTGCCTTCGTCAGGATCGGAGATTTGCCGTAGGCGAGTGCGCTCTCCATCGCGTATGCGGCGAACGCGGTCTGCGATCCGCCGAACGACAGCGCGGCCATGGAGTCGATGTCGCCTCCATACGAGGCCTGCCGCAGCCGCCCCAGGATCGCGCCGCGCATCGCCAGGCTGTCATTCGCCAGCGTGCCGACCGTCGAGGCGTGCACCTCGCCCGAAAGTTGATCGAGCGCGGCGTTAAGCTGCGGAGACGTCAATCCAATCAGTGCGGAGAAAGCGCTGCTGCCCGCAAGGAAGGCGGCATCAACCGCTCCCGCCGTCGCGACCTGGTTGCGGGTGCCGTTGATCAGGAAGGGCGAGACGAGCGCCTGATCAAGCACGAGATAGACGTTGTTGGCGTCGTATTCGACATGCGGCCGCGTAACGCCGAAATTGCCCGAGATCGCCAGCGCGCCGAAGCTGCCGCTGAGCGTGCCTGCTGCATTCATGACGGTGTAGTGCGTGCCCGGCGTGTAGGTCCCGCCGGTGCCGATGGCGCGGAGCGTGCCGGCGAGCGTCGCGTTGCCGGTCACGTTGGTGCGATCCGCCGTGGCCGGCGAGACCTCGACCACGTAATTGCCGCCGCCGGCGAGGGTCAGATTACCGCTCACCGTGAGCGTGCCGATCGAGTTGCCGGGCGCAAGCGAGCCGCCGGCATTGATGATGGTGGACGACACCGTGCCGATCCCGCCCAGCGTGGCGCCGGCATTCACCGTGACGCCGCCGGTCGAGCTAATGTCGCCGTTGACCGACAAGGTGCCGCCGTTGACCGTCACGAATGCGGTTGTCGTCGACGTTCCGGTCAGCGCCCAATTCGAGGAGCCTGTCTTGTCGATCAGCCCCCAGCCGGCGTCGATCTGGCTCGCATCGAATGTGTTGGAGCCGGTGCCGGAGAAACGGATCGTATCGGAGCCGCTGCCGACGACCTGGCCGGTGAGAGTGGCGTTGGATCCCTGCATCTCCAACGTGCTGCCGGCGCTATCGAACCGGACCCCCTCGGAAAAACTCGCGATCGTGCCGGCATTGACGATCGTGGTCGCGCCGGTGGCACGGACACCGCCGAATCCGCTGATGGTGCCGAAATTGTTGATCACGTTGTTCGTGCCGCTGACCGTGATGCCCTCGAACTGAGACCCGGTGACGGTCGCGCCCGCCGCGATGTTGATGGTGGCGCCGCCGCTGCCGGATGCGGTCGCCGCGATGCCTGGGGCGAGAAAGCCGGCGGCGCTGCCGCGGACGGTGCCGGCGTTCACGTTCACGGTGATGCGGCCGTCTACCGCGTTTGCGACAATGCCGCCGCCGAAGGGGCCGTTGATCGTGCTTGAGGTCGTGATGTTGATGTTGCCGCCTCCCGCGGTGACGGCGTTGATGCCTGTGAATGTAGCATCGACCGTGCCGCTGCTCGTGACGGTGATGTCGCGAGAATTGGCGGCGTTGAAGATCACGGCATTGATGCCGAGGGCGCCGCCCGTGATCGCGCCAGCCTGGTGCACGGTCACGGCACCGGTGCCGTTCGTGCTGGCGTCGATGCCGCTCGCCGCCGGATCGGTGAGCGTGATCGCGCTGCCGGACGCCGTGTTGACGATGACGGAGCCCGATCCCGTGGCGCCGCTGCTCGCGTTGATGCCGAAGTTTGTCGCGAAGATCGTGCCACCGGTCTGATTGACTGTGACGTCGCCGCTGCCGGCGGTCGCTATCGCGAGGATGCCGGTGCCGAACGACGTGGCGGCGCTGGCGCCGCCGATGGTCGCATTCGACGTCACGGTCATGGTCCCGGTGCCGAAGACGTCGAGACCTCTGGCCGCGGTAGCGCCGCTCGCGTTGACGATGGCGCCGTTGCCGGTCAGTGCGACGGAGACGTCCCCGCCGCTGATCAGGGCGCCATCGCCGAAGGACGACAGCGTCGTCAGCGAGCCTCCGTTCAGGGTCATGTTGATCGAGCTGGCCGCGATGAGCTGCATGGTCGTCGATCCCTGGAAGTTCGGCGTGACGGGAGTTCCGCTCGTCCCCATCGTGATGGTGCCGGCCCCGTTGGTGTTCATGTTGAGGCCGATGCCGGAGCCGGCCGTATTGCTGGCGCTGCCGTTGCCCGAATAAACGATGTTCCCGGTGCTGGTGCTGATGTCGAGCGCGTGCACGGCCTGGGTCGTGGTCACGGCGCCGTTGTTGACGACGTTGATGCCGGCACCGTTCGCGCTGATCGCAAGTCCATAACCGCTGACCGTCTGGCCCGGATTGATCGTGGCGCTCACGGGCCCCGCGCTGAATGCCTGCGAGCGGTCGACTGACGACGCCGTTGCGGCGTCGGTATTCGTGGTGTTGGTCGTGACGGTGCTGTTGCAGGTGACTGTGTTGGGACCCGCCGTGACGGCGCAGGCGGCGAGCGCGCTGCCGGGATGCCCGGCAATGACGGCAATGAATGCGCCCGTGAAGGCCGTGCTGGCGAGCAGGGCGCGCCTGTTGCCGAGGCCGAGCTTCCCGCTCAAGGCGCGCTGGTGGCGCCGTGACACTGGTCGATGATGCATCCTTCCATCCCCTGCCGGCGGGTTCGCTTAAGTAACTGGCAGTGATTCCCAACCACGAATTATGGCAAATCCGGCTACGGGCGTCAGCAGGACGCGATGCAATCAACGCGCGAGAAATGCACAAGATGCGGTCACACCCCGGGGCTGTTGGCGGATTTTCCGGCGAGTGTGATCCGGCGGCAACGCCAACCCGCACCGAGACCGGCCGGGCGCGAGCGGCAGCGGAAGACATCTGATCGGGCGTTGCGGATGCGCCAGGGCGGCCCATGATCGTCGTCGGCGAGCCCCGACCATTGCTCGACCGATCGACAGGCGCGCCCGAATGGTCAACGAGTCCTTAGCGGCCGGCGCACGCCGGCTGTTTGCATTAAGGATGCCCCGACGAACTTCGGCAGCTCAGAATTTGGCGGCGTATACTGATGCGACCTTCGCAAATCCATTTCGGGCAATTGGGGCACCACAATAATGTCTCGCACTCTCGCTGTCGTTTTCTCGACCGTCGTCGCTGCGATTTCCATGACGAGCGCTGCTTCCGCCGGCTGCTACAATTGCTACACGCCGCCGCCGTGCACGACCTGCTACCAGCAGCAATACGTGCAGCCGCAATACCGCACCGTCGACGAGACCGTGATGGTGTCGCCCGGCGCCGTCGTGGCGCACCGCGCGCCGGCGCAGTACCGCACCGTGATGGTGCCGCAGACCGTGATGGTGGCGCCGCCGAGCGTCCAGTACGAGCGCATCCCGCCGCAATACGCCACGCGCCAGCGCGTCGAGATGGTCCAGCCGGGGTATTCGTATTACGCGCCGGTGCAGATGGGGTGTGCGTCCTGCGGCGGCTATTGAGCTGACTAGGCTACGAAGAGTTTCCAGCGGCGCTCCCCCGTTTCGTTTGAGGACAGCAAACGAGCCCCGGGACGGAGGCGATCCAAACCGGGCCTCGCAATCAGCGACGCCCTGCGAGATGGGGTGGGCGCCAACTTCGCGTTGCCATGCGCCGTCGACTACGTTAAGCGACAGCCATTCCGGGTTTGGAAGGGTGGCCGAGTGGTTTAAGGCACCGGTCTTGAAAACCGGCGTGCCCGCAAGGGTACCGTGGGTTCGAATCCCACCCCTTCCGCTCCCTCGCCCCCTCAAGTCGCTGGTAGGTCTAGCTAAATCTACGCTAACCGATTGGATATGCTAGCGTGCCCTTGTTTTCGTGAATTGTTGATAATTTTCTGAGTTCCACTACATATCGACGCTGGGTGGGGGAAGGGGTGGGGGAAGCCCCATCGCTACGCCGCCGGCACCGATTGGAGGTGGGAAATGGCGAAGCAAGCTTCTACCGGAAAGCTTACGGCTCTCGGCATCGGACGGCTGGGCCCTGGTCGGCATGGGGACGGCAACGGCAATGGCTTGTACTTGGTGGTCGGTGCAAACGGCGGACGATCGTGGATCGTGCGTTACAAAATCAATGGCCGCTCACGGGAGATGGGGCTAGGCGCCCCGCCGGTGGTTACCTTGGCTGATGCGAGGGACAAGGCCATTGATGCTCGGCGGTTTCTGGCGAAGAGCATCGATCCTATCGAGCACCGCAAAGCGGAACGTGCCGAGACGAAGCGGGCTTCGGTGACGTTCGGCGCGTTTGCCGGCGACTACATCAAGGGCAAGGAGAGCGGTTGGCGGAATTCAAAGCACCGCGACCAATGGCGCATGACGCTTCTCGGTGTCGATCCGAAGGGAGAGGCGGCCAAACACGATTATTGCAAATCGCTGCGACAACTGACCCTCGACGCTATCGATGTCGCTGCGGTGCTCAAAGTGTTGCAGCCGATCTGGTCGGCAAAGCCAGAGACGGCGAACCGGATCAGAGGGCGGATTGAAGCTGTCCTCGACGCCGCAAAGGTTGCCGGCCTGCGATCGTCAGGCGAGAACCCGGCGCGGTGGAAAGGCCAGCTTGCGCACATGCTGCCAGCGAAGCAGAAGGTTCGGCGCGTGCAGCACTTCCCGGCACTGCCCTATGCTGAGATCCGTGCTTTCATTGCCGAATTGCGGAAGCATCAGGACAGCATTGCCGCTGCCGCGCTCGAATATTGCATCCTGACCGCGAGCCGCCCTGGCAACGTGCAGATGGCGCGCTGGCGGGAAATCAACCGCGCGAGCAAAACTTGGTCGATCCCGGCCGATCTGATGAAGGGCGAAGCGGAGCACATTGTTCCGTTGTCCGACGCGGCGCTCGCCGTGCTCGACCGGATGGAGAAGGTCGGGAACAGCGAATTCATCTTCCCTTCGCTGATGGGCAAGGGCAAGGGCCGCCGTCCCAGTGTCGCGGGGGGGCCGATCTCGAATGCTGCGATGGCCGCTGTCATCGATCGCATGAACGCCGAGACGAAGGAGCCGCGCTGGATCGATCCCACCTCCGGACGCGCGGCAACACCGCATGGCACCGCACGATCGAGCTTCCACGATTGGGCGAGCGAAACGGGTGCAGCGCCCGAACCGGTGATTGAAAGCTGTCTCGCGCACGTTGTGGCCGACGAAACGATCGCCGCATATCGCCGAACGAAATTCCAGGACTGGCGGCGGCGCGTGATGGTGGGGTGGGCCGACTACATCGCGGGCACGGTTGCCGGTAACGTTGTGCAGTTGAGGCCGGAGGCCTGAGCGGTGGCCGGTTTCAAATACAGTCAGGCCGACTGGCAGGCGATTCTCAACGAACTCGGCGACATCGCGACAGATGCTGCTGCGGCTGAGGCGCTCCGGCGAGAAATCGAGCTGGCGGCTGGTTGGTATCTCGAAAGTGCAGAGCGGCCAAGACCCGACACACGCGCCGATCTCAAACGGTTGAGCGATGCGCTACGCGGCTTGAAGGGGCTGCGCGATCTCAAGGGCATGTCGAGCCTGCGGAGCAACGCGGCTGACCTTGAAGCGCACGTGTCGACAATGATTGAGGAGCTACGCGACTACAGCAAGCGACATACGGGCCGCGCCAACCCGCAACGCGAGATGTTATACGCCTTTGTGCTCAACATCTGGACTGATCGGCTTGGGCAGCAAGCGAAGGTTTCGCGGGACCGCTGTAACATGCCGTCCGGTCCTACATTGCGCTATCTCGAGGCCGTGCTCTCGCCGATCATGGGCGATCAGACGCCGGCGCCGGAGACCTTGCGCAACGTCATAGACCGGTATGCGTTTAACCGCTAGATCGCCTCCGACATGGTGGATTGATCGCTGAAAATCGCATTCTAATCCACAACGTCACTGGCTCGTTTTTCTGTGTTTCTTGTTCTGTCAACCGTTCGAGAGGAGGTTGGCATGATCACGTTATCCGGAACTCCGGCCATCACTGGACTGAAGCGAGGTCGGGGCCGCCCGAAGGGCTCGCCCAACAAGCCGCGTCCGCAGCCGCAGGTCAGCCGACTTGGTTATCGGATTGCGGAGCTTGCCGTTGCCGTCGGCGTCTCGCGTACGACCGTTGCTCGGTACGTGGCCGAAGGAACTATCAAAACGGTTTTGATCGGCAAGAACCGCATCATCCCGGTTACTGAGGCGCAACGGTTGATGACGCCTCAATCTTAAAAAACGAAACCGCCGCCCGTCGTTGTGCGACTGGCAGCGGTCCATTCTGAAATACGAGGGGCAGCCGGGGCGGGCCGCCTTCCTCTCGCCACGGGATCAGCCGGAGGCGATATGAATTACATAAAACAGGGACAACGGGTGCGCAAGCTTGCGCAACGCGGGCGCGAGAGGCGGCATGCAGTCGGGTTTTTCGAGGCCCGCCTAAAAGACATTCGCATCGTTTTGGAGAGGCGTAATCGCGGCACGTCGTTGCCCGATGACGACGCGGTCCGCGCGGATGTTGCGATTTATGCGCAGCACTTAGCCGCCTCAGGCGAGACGATCTCAAACATTGTTCGCGCTCTGCGTTGTTGGTGCGAGTGGATGACGGACGGGACCGCGCGAGACGTCGCCGAGCGAGCCAAACCGATCATGTGGCGAGCCCGGCGGCTCGGCATTGAGTTCCGGTTGACGGCTGCCGAGCGCGCCGCGTGGCACATCACCACGATTGCAGCTTTTGATCAATCGCCGGAGGAGGCGGCGGCAGCGGCGAAGGAACACAAGCGCGAGAGGGACCGAGCCCGACGCGCTCGCAAAAGCAGGGGCAGGCTGCCCGGCCGGCCGCCGCGATCTGAGACGGCGCCGTGGGTGCTCGCCGGGGTCAGCCGTGCCACCTTTTTCCGGCACAAAAGGGCCGCCGAAGCTGCGAAAGGTGAGACTAAAACCCCGCGCCGAATTTCAAAAAGCCGAAGCGTAACGCGTGAGACTAAAACCCCGCGCGAGCCTATTCTTAATAGCGGCGCGCAGTTTCGGTCTCACGTCACCGCCGCCGCAGCCACGGTTTCAAGGGATGCACCGGACGGCCCGCAGGCTCCGTCAACGCAAAGCCAAACACTCTTGCCGCGAGCCAAGGCCGGTAACGTGGAGGCTGTTTCCCTCCGCGTTGCGTCCCGCGCTTTTTGGGTCCGTGTCGACATAGGGGGAGCCCCATGAAACCGTCGCTCGAAATGGCGCGATCGGCTGCCTTTTTGCCACTGGGCGCGTCCGCGAGGTCAGTGCTTCGTGTGCTCCTGGAGGAGTTCGACAGTCCTGCCGCGAGTGTGCAGTTGGAGACGGAGTTTTTCCTCGCGGCCGGGTTGTCGAGCACCGCTTTGAGCACCGGCATCGTCGATCTGACGGCGGCGGGCTTCATCAAGGTCTCAGGCGTTGGGACTGCGGCCAGGACGTTCGCTTTGGCCGACGGTTGGCGCTCCATTTCTGATCAGACTGAAGCCACGAGCCGCATCGCCACGGCTCGGACGGCCAAGGCGGCGCAGGGGCCGGCGCGGCGTCCTCGTGTGGCGGTTGCGGTAGAAGCAACCGTTGATGCCGGGCCGACGGCTCGTCTGCCTGAAGGCATTCGGCGAAGCACATGGCCGGCGATGCCGTGGCATGGTGACGTTTCATGACGGCCTTGCGGGAAACTGAGCAGCACGTCGAGCGTGGCAACCGCGCGCAGCGTCGTGCCCGCCGCGCAAAGGTCGAAAGATTTGGACGAGGCAAAAAGACGATCACCACGGCGCTGTTAGATGCGCACGACGTCAACCTGCACCCGCTTGCGGACGTATTTCACAGGGCGGCCACAAGATGCCGGACGTGTTCGGCGGACTGTTTCGTCTGCCGTGGCTCCAACCCTTATGCAGGCGCGTTTTTGTTCGGATGGTCGGGCGCGGCGCCATCAACGGTGGCGGTCGCCGGCATGTGTGCCTCTTGCTGGCAGTTCGCCGACGAACCCACGATCGACGACAGCGCTGCGCGCGTACTGCGTGAAGCGCTGCCCGATGGCAAATTCATCGATCCGATCAGGGCAGCACCGTGAAGCCGCTGCTCGCCGACGAACTCGACACCGCCGAGCCGATCGGCCATCGCGGGCCTGGGAAGCGCACGCCAGACACGCGGGCGGCGATCTACATCCGCAATGCGATGCTGGTTGAGGCAGCGGCGCTGTTCTGCGCCGGCATGTCATCCAACGCGGCGGCTCAGGCGCTCCATAGGCAACTTGCGCGCTATCGCGAAGGCGCATGGCGTCGGCACCGAAGCGAAGAGCGCATGCCGGCGGAAGTGGTGGGCAAAGCCGCCGAGCTATTTTGGCACTGCTTGAAGGCGAGCGACGTGGTGCCGGCCGCGCGATCAATCCGCGCCGCGATCGACGCTGCGAAAAAAAGAATAGTCGGGCGCATCCCTTGCCAACGGCGCCCGTTACGGTGATGGCGACAACGACCGAGAGGAGATAGGCCATGCCATTTGAGAGAGTACCAAACGCGAGCAATGTCGTTGCAGGTTTCATGCCCGGCCTTCCGCCGCCGGTCGACGTCGTCGAGCTGTTGCCGCCATCGCGCCGACCGTTGCTGCTGTCGCTGCGGCAACAGGCGGAAGATGCCCGCCACGTGGCTCATCCGCTGCAAGATCAGCTCGACGACCTTCGCGGCGACAAACACCGGCTGACTGCGCGGCTTACAGACTTGAGGCGACCGCGCGGCCAAGGGGGGCCGGGCCTGTCCGACGACGACGTCCAAGTCATCGACGTTCAGCGCAAGATCGCCGCCGGCGATGCCGAGATGCGCAGGCTGGCCGAGCTGCTCGAAGTCCGTCGAGCTGTCGCTCGCAATCGCGCCGCACTTGTGCAGAGCCTTGAGGCTTGGCTTCGGGCGGGCCGTCCGGGCGGCACTATGATCACCGAAGCGCCAGAGATCGACGTCGCGACAGCAGTTCTGAAGAAGGGCGAGACCGCAGCGACCGCCCTCGACCGACTGCGCCATCGGCTCCGCGAACTGGACGCTGATGCGCATCGCACCGAGAGCGCGCCGTTTCCGGCCGGGTATTCCAAGGCAAAGATGAGGGCAATGATCGGCGCCATCGCCGATCGTGGCGCGCCGGACCTTTCCGCACTCGTCGAGGCTGACCGCCCTGATCTTGGTTGGCCGCTCACCTTGCAAAGGCTACCGCTGTCCGGCGTCGTCGGGCGGAGCGGCGACATGCTCGTCGGCAATGCTACGGGCGAGATCGTCGACACACAGGCACTGATCACATGGCTGTTTAAGGACGCCTTGATCGCGCGGCTGGAGCAGGAGATCGACGGCGTGAGCGACGACAAGTCCGCGCTGTCGCTTCAACAAAGGGAAGAGATCGCCGCACAGATAGCGGCGGACACACTGGCGATAGAGCGCGCGGAATGCACCTTGATCCGCAAGATGCAGGCCGATGGCGCGCTGGTCGAATTCAGGACCGACAGCGACCCGCTCGCCGTGCTCGGCATCGAGTTGGTCGCGGGCGCACCCGCCGTTGTCGGGCCGGTCGGCATGGCTGCGGCGGCGCTGGAGCATGCTGCTCGGATATTGCAGATCCAACCTCCGGCCGATGCCAGCGAGAGGGCCCCGCGATGACGCAGCGCGGGCCGTGTGTGAGGCGACGGTCGAAGGTCGGGCAAGGGCACTGGCTGCGGCGGGAGGCCCCAGCGGCTCGTTTGGGTCCCCCCAGCGCCAAAAAGGAACTCGGGGAACGCGCCACCTGGGCATGCCCCTAGCCACAACGTTGAAATCACACCATGAAAACTGAACCCGTCACCGCTGCCGAACTGGCCCGCCTGCTCGGCATTGCTCGGGGCACCGTTAGCAATTTGGCGAGCGATGGCATTCTGCCGCGCGACGGCCGTGGCACTTTCGATCCATCGCATGCCGTGCAGGCGTTCATCAAATACAAGGTGGCGTCGGCGACAGCGGGCGATGAGAACGCGGCGAACCTGACAGCGGAGCGGAGCCGCTTAGCTCGATTGAAGGCCGACCGCGCCGAGATCGAGGCCAAGACGATTGCCGGCGAGCTTGTCCCGGCCGCCGATGTCGCGGCGGCCTGGGTAAAGGTGGCCGGAGTGGTTCGCTCCCGCGTGCTGGCGATCCCGACCAAGCTCGCGGCGAGGATCGTCGCGGCAAGGACGCCCGCTGAGGCGCAGGCAATGCTCCAAAAGGAAATTCATGCAGCCCTCACCGAGATCAGCGTCACGCCCACGATCTAACGTGCCGTCACAGTCTAACACGTTAGACTGTGTCTCCGGTCGGACGTTGGCCGCGTTCGCGCCGCCGCCGGTGTTGACCGTGTCGGCATGGGCAGATGCTAACCGCATGCTGTCGCCGGAGGCGAGCGCGGAGCCTGGTCTTTGGGACACCGGACGCGCCGAATACTTGCGCGGCCCCATGGACGCGATGACGGACGCCTCGATCAGCCGCGTCGTGGTCGCGAAGTCTGCACAAGTCGGATTTACCGAGGCATTGAACAACATCTGCGGATTTTTCATTGCGGAAGACCCGTGCTCGATGCTTGTCGTGATGCCGAACGTCGAGGCCGGCGAGATGTGGTCCAAAGATCGCTTCAGCCCCATGCTTCGCGACACGCCAGCGTTGATTGAGAAGGTTTCGGCGCCGTCATCGCGGGATAGCTCGAACACGCTGCGCATGAAGCAGTTCCAGGGCGGCCGCTTGGCTGTTGTCGGCGCCAACGCGCCTGCTGGTCTCGCCTCGCGCCCCGTTCGGATCGTGCTCGCCGACGAAGTCGACAGATATCCCGTCTCCGCCGGCAGCGAGGGCGATCCTCTGTCGCTCGCGGCCAAGCGGCAATCGACATTCTGGAACAGGCGGACGCTAATCGGCAGCACGCCGACGCTGAAAGGCGCGTCTGTCGTTTGGCGCGAGTGGTTGGCGTCCGACCAACGCAAGTTCTTTGTGCCGTGCCCCGACTGCGAGCATGCGCAGGTCTTGGCATGGTCGAACGTGCGATGGGACAAATCGCCGTCCGGGAAGCACCTGGCGCATACCGCGCACTACGTTTGTGAGCACTGCGGATCGATCTGGAACGACGCCGATCGTCACGATGCGGTCGCGCGCGGTGATTGGCAGGCAACGAACGCGGACGGCGCACCGGGCGTCGCGGGCTTCCACATCAGCGCACTGATGTCACCGTGGGTGGCGCTGTCGGAGGTGGTGACGGAATTCCTCGCAGCGCGGAAGGACGCCGCGCTGTTGCAGGTCTGGACGAACACCGTCCTGGGCGAACCATTCGAGGAGGAGCGCGAAATGATCGAAGCAACATCGCTGATGACGCGCGGCGAGAACTATGGCCCGCAATCGATCCCAGAGGCCGTGCGCTTCCTCACAGCCGGCGTCGACACGCAAGGCGACCGGCTCGAAGTGCAAATCGTCGGCTGGGGACCGTACGAGGAAGCCTGGGCCGTGCGCTATGCGGTGCTTCCCGGCGACCCGGCGCAACAGCATGTTTGGGATCAACTCGACGCCGTTCTGCGGGAAGCGTATTGCCGCGAGGATGGCCGCGAGATGCGGGTCAGGTTGGCCGCGATCGACAGCGGCGGCCACCATGCGCACGCCGTGTATTCCTATTGCCGTCGCCGCAAGGGCGTCGTGGCGATCCGTGGCACCGCCGGTCCGAAGCCGATCTGGTCGGGTCGCGCGAGTAAGACCAAACATGGGCACCGCGTCTTTTGGGTTGGCGTCGACACGTGCAAAGACACGGTCTATGCGCGGCTCCGCTTCGGCGAGGCCGGTCCGGGCTACATGCACTTTCCGGTCGGCGGCATGTTCAACGAGGATTTTTTTCGGCAACTAACAGCGGAGCAAGTGCAGACGCGCTACGCCGAGGGCCGTCCCTATCGCGTCTGGATGCTGCCGGGCGGCAGGCGCAACGAAGCTCTCGACACGATGGTGTATGCCTTGGCCGCGCGCACCGCATTGCCGTATCGGCTCGACATAGTGCCGTCTCCGAAGCCTCCAGCGCCGAAGCCGCCGCCGCCAATGACCACGATGGCCGAATTCACCAAGGTTGCGGAGAACGTGCCTCCCGCGCCGTCGCCGCTCCAATATCGAACCGGTATGCGGCGGGGCCGGATGATCGTGCGCAGCTCGTTCCTGGGATGATAACCGATGCCCATCTTGGACCCGCGCGCGCTGGTGCCTGGTCCGGTCGAACGGAGATAGCAGACTTCACAATAGCCTAAGGCTTCTTCGGCTAAGAGCAACTTGCAGTCGTTCAGGCCATCATTCATTCTATCCTCATGTCAACGCTTGTTCGTTACTTGACTCATCCGCAGGTGCAAGTCGATCCCGCAGTGCCCGTACCGTCGTGGGGGTTGAATGCCATTGGTCTTGGGCGTGTATTGGCAATAGTCGCTTCTGGTTGGCTGCACGGAACAACGCAGGTCGTAGCAAGTGCTGAGAAGAAGGCATTGCAAACAGCGGAACCGATTGCGGGCGCTCTCGGTGTACAGGTCGAAGTCCGCGAGGCGATGCACGAGAATGATCGTTCGTCCACTGGCTTCCTTGCGGCCGAAGAATTCGAATCCGTCGCCGACGAATTCTTTGCTCGTCCAGACACGAGCATTCGTGGATGGGAGCGTGCTATAGACGCCCAAAACCGTATCGTGCGCGAAGCCGAGGCCGTGCTCGGCCGAAGTCACGAAGGCCACGTACTTTTTGCTGGTCATGGGGCAGTCGGCACGCTTCTCTATTGCCATTACGCCAACGTCGAGATCAATCGGGCGCACGATCAGCCACCCGGGGGTGGTCACTACTTCACAATGATCAAGTCCAGCCGCGAGGTGCTGCATTCGTGGCGGCGCATGGAAGACGCGTCCTAAGCCCTCGGTCCAAAGTCAGCGGCCTTTCGGCAACCCGCCTGCTTACGTCCGGTTGAGCACCGGGAGCGGACATCTCCTGCGCCGGTCGGGAGGTCCGAGATGGATCATAAGCGGACCCATCCAATCCGCGTGGTGATTCAGGGGTTCTTCCCTAAGATGTATTCAATCGCAGCCGAAACCCATTGAGTTAGAAGTGAGCGTGCTTCCCATAACTCCATGGGGCGCCTGTGCGGCTTGATCTTTTCATTGGGGTGATGCCGCTGCCCGGCATTTGCGGTCTGTTTAAAGCGCGTGATCTCACTGTCAGATATGCCGCCGTTCGGCATATTCTTGAGAGCCTCATATGCCTTGTACAACTCGAACCAGCTAGGCTTATCCTGCAGGTAGCGCAGGGCGCTGCCAATTTCGGGCTCCAAAGCCGCCGCGCGCATCCAAAGCTGCGCTCTGGATGGTGCAGGTGGCTCAATCACATTGCCCTGCGCGTCTTTCGCCGTTAGCTCGGCAATTCCGCCACGCAAGCCCATCGCGATGCCTTCCACTTCTAAGTAATGATTTCTGCGGGGCTGGGCGCCGGGGACAAACTCGATCACCGCACCGTTGGTTACGGGATCGGCGTCCGCGTTCTTCGACATCACCACGTTTAGCGTATTGAACAACTGCTTGGCCGCCCGATGGACCTCTTTCGCAGTCGTCATCCCATCGAACGCTGATGATCGCAGGGCCAGATAGTCGCCGCGCTCATCCTTAAGTTCGTCGACGAACGGATCGAAAGGCGGCTTCAGCAGCATGAGCCAAGCCTTCTGATCCGCTTCATGGCCGTTCAGCTCTATGCCCCACCGGTTACCCACTTAGCTCACCTCTAGGCGTACCGGCCGGAGAGCAGATCGCGGAGCACGGTCTCTCGGTTGGTGGCCTGCTCCATCCGTCTCCCGCCAAGCTCAGCCGAGACGGACGCCGAAGTCCTCCAAACCGGATAAATGTGACCGTCCAGACGATCGATCGATAAAATTGAGCGGCTGGCGCAAGACGCCGTCCGACCTGCGGGCGAGCAGCCTTTTAAAGTGGTCTTGCGCAGGTGGGGCGGCAAAGGGCATACTCCAACGTCTTCGCCTCCGATTTGAGAAGCCTGCGTCGAGCCACAATTCCTAGTGAGGCGAATCCGATCAACAGCATCGCCCAGGTCGACGGCTCAGGAACCGCAGCGGGGAAAAACGAGTCAGGAATTTCGCTTGCGCTTAAGATTGTGAACCGCAAGAAGGTCGGTGTGGGATTAGTCCTATCCCAAGGGGGCCGATCGGTGAAATCGAGAGTACCCGAGCCGGTTTGACCAAACGTGTACTGAAGGTCTAGGTCGGCAGTGAAGAACGCTGCCATGTGGTACCATTCTTGGAGGACATGAAACGTTTGTGTCACTCCAGTCCGGCTCAGGGACATCTCCGCTCGACCGAGATTGGCGATGTCGTATGTGTCTAATGACGGAATTTTCGAGCCCGAAAAAGTCGCGTATATTGGCGAATACGAGGAGGGGTTGAACGGGTCGAAGTCAGGCTCCGAAAGTTTAAAGCCGTCCGATTTGGCCTGATAAATGCCGGTTGACGTTTCGAACGAGGTCGTGATCGTCGTCGGCCCCAAGAATGTCGAAGCTTCGCTGTTTTGGCCATCACTGTAGACGGCGCTTGTCACATTGACCAAGTAGGCAATTTTGAGGACGCTGGCGCGCGCCCCTGAAAGGCAAAGCGCAAGAAAAAGCGCTGCTAAGATAATAACCGATCGCATGTCCGATCTCCCAAAGAATGCAATTTCATGCTCCCGCCGTGGTTGCGTCAATGTGACATTAGTTCTATTTGGCAGCGACGCCTAATATGAAGGAGCGATGGTTCAACTCAATCTCCGGCGCTAATATGCTCGCTGAGTCCTGCTACGCATCGAAGGGGATTATGTCCTCAGGTCTAAGGATCGCCCGACGAATAGAACGGTAGTCGTCGGGGGGGACGTCGACGTAGGAGCCCTCGTTCTCACCAGCGAGAAGTCCGCCCGGCGCACGAGAGGTCGAGATGAGATCGACATAACAGCCATAGTCGATCTTATATACGTGATAGCGTTTGCCGGGCTCGTCGTTTGAAGCGATGCTTTTCTTTAGCAGGTGAAGAAGGCGGGCATCGTACAAGCGGTCGATCTCGGCCGAACTGGAGGCTGCGGGAAAAAGGAACGCCCTGGTACGCCTATTTTCGATGACCTCGTTAATGATGTGATGGAGAACCTCTGCTAGCATGGGCGCGCTCTTAGTGACCGACATCTTGTCCTGTTGATACCACTCTCGCGCGGCCTTCCTCACGTCTGTAACAGCGATCTTGCGGCCGAAAGCGATACGTCCCATTGCCGCAGCCAAATTGAGAGCGTCGCGCGGGACCCCTTCGATTGCGCGAACATACTCCTCAAACGCCGTGACCTGAGTGAACGTTGCAGAGATCAACTTATCGGCTGTGTCGATGGCTGGATCGGCTCGCTCGCTTACCTGGTAGTGCTTAAAGAGTAGGTTCTTGAAGAACTCGGTGGCTCGACGCTGATCCACGTCGTACACGACGAAATCATCAAGGTTGATATCGGCGGTCACATCGGCTCCGATTTCGATGCCTACATATGATCCGCCATGGCCAAGCTCTGCGAATTGCGATCTGTGCTCGATCGCTGCGATTTTTACGATCATACGCGGTTGCGGGAGGATCGTGCGCCGTATCAGATCAGCTAGGTAGGGTTGCAGATCGATTGGTATCTCGCTCCATTCGTCGATGAGCAGCCAAATTGTTGGCGAACCGAGGACGTCCACCAACCCCGACAGCGCACCCTGAAGCGGCCCGAAATCTATGCTTATTGAAGCTTCTCCCGAATGTTTCGTCCGGCTCGTGTCACTGATAGCGTTTTTTCTGCTAAACCCGCCGGATAGCTCCACGGTCTTGCCGTCAGATTTCGCAGAAAGTGATTTGCTCGCTTCCTTAGCTTCCGAGGTGGTCCTTTCTTCCTCGACCGTCCCTTTAACTTCAACGGAGCGAATTGCGGAGCCGAGATCGTCAAGGCGCAAGGTGATTTGCTGAGCATCTCTCGCACTGTCGATTTGCTCAATAGCGATCGCGGTCAATTCCTGTTCGACAGCCTCAAGCACATCGATGATCAAGCGGGATGCCCGCTCAGCAAGAGTGCGCTTTCCATCCGCATAGATCGATCCGTTTGACCCAACAGACCGAAGGTCAATGTATATCGGCATGTCCTGACGAGCGCGGAGCGTCTCCGCCAGGTACTTAAGGGCGTGGGTTTTGCCTGTACCCCGCCTTCCGTAAAAAACCTGATGATTGCGGCTCGATAGTTGGATGAAGAGAGGCTCAGCATCTACGAATGTGCGAGCAAGTATATCCTGAGAAACCTTCTCGGCTCGACGATCGAATTGCATAAAGGCCGCTTGGATTTGCTGTACGATCTCGGCTTCGCCAGTAGCGTCAGGCATTGTCGCTTCCTCCAGTGCGCTGATCGACACGTCCTTCGCCAGAAGAGCGCCTCGTCATCACATCACATACCCGCGATAGGAACTCTTCCACCGTTAGCAACGTGTCGTCGATCCCAACCTCGTCTGCCACTTCCCATGTGGCGCGCTTCACGATGTGGTCGTCATGTGAAGTCGCATGGACGGCTCGCTCAAATAGGTCCCGAGTAGGAGGCGACACCTGCAACGCGGTGCGTGCGAAGGTGACGAACAGCCTCGCCTGTTTCAGCAGGTCCCGCGTTTGTTCGGGAACCACTTCGCACTGTTTGCTGCGAAATTCGGCCATATCGATGAAGTACTTTTGCAGCGTCTCAAGGGGGGCGTCGGCGTATAGTGTCATTGAAGATGGTCTCCCCATCCGAACTCAGATAGCCAGCCTAAAATTGAAGTGGCTCCTTCTCGCGGGCGTGACGGCCGTCAGTTTTTGGAGGAGGATGCCCAGGCTAGCTGTGCCCTGGCGAGTATAGCATCAGTATCACCGCGAGCATCAGCCATCAGGCGCGGTTTCGTCGTCACGGGCCTTGAAGTGCCTCGGTGCAGGACTTCTTCATTCTTGGCATGGTCGTCCGGGCCGATTACTCATCCATTCTTCAAAGGCGTTCGCGAGGGCGATGATCTGACCTGATCCGCGCGCGGCGACGGCTGGCAAAATCATTCTGCATCCGCTTAATAGGTCGGAACAACCAAGCTGGGTGGTGACGGGGCGGTAGGGGACCGAGCAGGGGAACGAGTGGAAAGTTTAATCAACTAATTGTAATATAATGGAATATTTTACGGGTTCGAATCCCACCCCTTCCGCCAGTATATTGTTTTCCACTGTTCGCAGTCGTTCGAACTCCACAGCAAATTCAGTAACTTGCGCCGAAGATCTGTACTTCGCAGTTCGTCGGTGTTCTCCCTACTCGGGATGCTGACCGTAGCTTTAGACCGTGGGTTCGGAGGACGATTTTCTCGGAGGAACGATGGCTGGAAGACTGAAACCACTTGACGCTGAGCGCCAAGACAAGCCCGGCAAATATGCCGACGGCGGGGGTCTCTAGTTGATCGTCAACGGACCGACCTCGAAGAGCTGGTCCTATCGATATTGGAAAGACGGCAAGGAGCGTTGGCACGGCCTCGGCTCGTTCAAGGATGTGTCGTTAAGGGATGCGCGGCTGGCCCGAGATGCAGCCCGTCTGCGCGTGAGAGGCGATCGTAGCACCGCTGGCGTGGACATCGTCCAGGAGAGGCGAAAGGAACGCGAAGAAACGAAAGCCGTCGAAACAAAAGAGGCGTTATCGACTTTCGAGGAGTGCGCGGAAGCCTACATCCGGACGAACTGGTCGACCTGGAGCGAGAAGCATCGCGACCAGTGGCCGTCCTCGCTCAAGCGCTACGCTTATCCCACCATCGGCAAGCTGACGATCCCGGAGATCAAACCGAGTCACATCCACGACCTTCTGAAGCCATCTGGGTAGAGAAGCGCGAGACTGCGAACCGCGTCCGCGGCCGAATTGAAACGATCATTGCGAAGAACGTCGATATCGACGATCCGGACTTCCGTAATCCGGCAGAGATCACAAGGCAGTTGCGCGAGAAGCTGCCAAAACGAGGCAAGCGGGTGGTTCGGCATCATCCGGCGTTGCCTTATTCCGAAGCGCCGGCCTTCATGAAGCTCCTTGCCGGCGCGCCCGGAACTGCCGCTGCCATGCTGCGCTTCTTAATCCTCACGGGGTGTCGCACCAACGAGGCGGTCGAAGCGCATTGGTCTGAGATCGATCGGCCGGGCTCGACCTGGAAAATCCCCGGCGAACGAATGAAGATGGACCAGGACCACCACGTTCCCTTGACGGATCCGGCGCTGTCGGTCCTCGACGGTATGCGCGCGAACGACGATGAGCAAAGCTTCGACGTCGTTTCCGCTTAGTGGTGATTGAACGAAGATGTTCGCTAGCCCCATGGGGCGCACGGGCCGTGAACGCCATGACACCGGCGGCCTCGCTAATTTCCAGCAAGTCGGCGGTGAGATCACCATGGGAGACATCGTCCTCCAGCAGACGTACGAGTTCGGCTCGGGATGCGACGGTTGCCATTCCCTCCTGTTCGCTCGCGTCCGGCCTGCTGCTCATTCGGCGAGGTACAGGCAGACATCACGCGCGCTTAGCGGCCAGCCGTTCGAGGAGGGCTACGGTAGTTGTCAGGCTCTGGGTCGGCGGTGTCATCTGATTGCCCACCTCGCGCGCCCGAGCGGCGCATCGTGACCCGAGAACGGTCCGCAGGTCATCGTGAAGGGTCTCCCGCGTCATGGCGGAGAAACGACGCGAGGTGCCGACCCCCAGGCGTTTGATCTGTGTAGCCCACACCGGCTGGTCGGCGCCCACCCAGAGCACAAGAGTTGGGACGCCGGATCGCACGCTGGCGGCAGTGGTGCCGGCGCCGCCATGGTGAACGATGGCCCGGCAGCGCGGTAAGAACTCGGCGTGGTTGACCGAAGGCACCATCATGGCGTCCTTCGTGGGAGCTCTGCCTTCAAGGCGCAAGACTCCCGAACAGATCAGCGCGCGCTCGCCGAGCTCCCGACACGTGTTTATGATCAGCGCAATGGTCTCGGCCGGTTTGTCGACCGGCATGCTGCCGAACCCGAAGTAAATTGGCGGGCGGTCAGCTCCGATCCAGGAACGCACGGACGCGTCGGAATGCGTGGCGGATTCCAGGGTCATCGCGCCGACCAAAGGTCTCTTCCAGCCCCATTGCTCCTCAAGCCCGGGAAAGAACACCTTGTCGTAGGCTTGAATCTCCAGCGCGCCATAGGCGACGAGTCGGCGCACGGCACGAATTTTGGACTCCGGAAGTCCCAAGGTCTGACGCTGTTCATCGTAGGCCGGCTTCAATAGGCGCCAGTGCGACCACTCGGCGACTGACCACAAGGGCTCGATCAAACTCGGGGGCAATTGAACCGGCAGCATGTGATTATTCGCCCTGACGGGGAAGTAATGCAGGGCGGCAAGGGGGACCCCTTGGGCCTCGGCCACATTGCCGGCGACCTCTTGATAAGTCGTTCCGCTGAGTATCAAATCAGAGCCGACTGCCAGCCTGGTGAGAGTCTCGCTCATTTCGGCCCAGCCGTTGGTGAGGTACTCTCGAGCCTGCCGCAGGACCTTGATGGGATTGCGCAACTTGAACCAGTCGTGGAAAATCTCCGCCTCTAGTTGCTGTTGGGAATCCGGGCCGTAAGAATCCACCGAAGATAAGCCAGCCGATTCAGCGAACCCAACGAGATTGGGAGGCACGGCCATGTTGATCTCATGACCGCGGCGCTGCAACTCGCGTGCAACGGCAGCGGCGGGTTCGATGTCTCCCCGTGTCCCGTGCACTGCGACGGTGAATTTAATAATCGCGCTCCGGTTTTCGCAGTTTCAAGTCATAGCAATCGCTTTGGTGTGGGCGCCGTCGGCTTGTTTCAGAGCTTACAGAAGAGCAGAACACGTGGATGTCAAGAGCCGCCTTTAATGCTAATTGACAGTCGTCCAGCGCATGGCTTACGGCTTTCTCAACGAGATATTTTCTTCATGGTCTGCGCGGATTGCTCGGAAATTGATGATAAAATGATGTCTCTGCCCCAAACCCTGAGCGATGGCGTACCCGCCGCCTCCGATCTATCCGCGCTAGCGATCGACCGCAGCGCCGGCTCGGGGCGCCGCAGCCGATTGCGCCGCATCCTGGTGCGGGTACTTCTCCTCGCCATGCTTGTCGGCATTGGGGTCGGAACGTGGGCGTGGCGCCGGCATGCGCAGATCGTCGTCGAGACGGCGGTCATCTACTCCGTCTATCCATCACAAGCATTGACGCTGTTGAACGCGACCGGGTACGTCGTTGCGCAACGCAAGGCATCCGTCGCCTCGAAGGCGACAGGCCGTCTCGAGTGGCTGGGCGTACTCGAAGGCAGCAAGGTGCAGGAGGGTGAGGTGATCGCCCGGCTCGAGAGCAGCGACACGCAGGCGATGCGCGACCAGGCAGCCGCTAACGTGCAGGTTGCGGAAGCCAACCTCGCCCAGGGGCGGGCGGAGCTCACCCAAGCGGAAATCGCGTTCAGGCGCTCCGAGGCCCTCGGCGAGAAGAACATCATAAGCGACTCGACGCGCGAAACCGCTGAGGCACGCCTCGCCAAGGCGCGAGCAGCGTTTGCCGGGTACGGGGCCGCCATCGCCGCTGCGCAAGCCAATCTCCGCGTGTCCGACGTTGCCGTCGGCCAGACCCTTATCCGAGCGCCCTTCGACGGCGTTGTCCTCACGCGGCACGCCAACGTAGGCGACACGATCACACCGTTCTCGCAGGCGGTCGACACCAAGGGCGCGGTCGTCACCATTGCCGACATGGACTCGCTTGAAGTGGAGGCCGACGTGGCGGAGTCGTCGTACCTGAGCATCCATGTGGGGCAACCGGTGGAGATCCAGCTGGACGCTATCCCCGCCGAGCGCTTCGAGGGCGTGGTTAGCCGGATGGTCCCAACCGTGGATCGCGCCAAGGCGTCAACCCTCGTAAAGATCCGGTTCAAGCAGCGCGACTCGCGGATGCTTCCGGAAATGAGCGCAAAGGTGGCCTTCCTCGATCGTGAACTCGCCGAGTCAGAGCGCAAGCCTATTCTTGCAGTGCCGATGGCGGCCGTCGTTGAGGAGGGTGGACGACAGCAGGTCTACGTCGTCGAGAATGGCAAAGCCCGTCTGCAGCCTGTGGATCTCGGTATGAAGGTGGGCGACCAGATCGAGGTACGTGACCTAAAGGCCGGCACACGAGTGGTGATCCGACCGCCGGAGGATCTTGATGATGGGCGCGCAGCCAAGCAGGCCACGAAGTGAGCATAACTGGCGTCTCCGAGGCGCCGAACGGGGAAGATGTGCTCATCGCGCTGCGCGACGTCAGCAAGGGCTATCGGCGCGGTGGGCAGATCGTCCCTGTCCTTTCCAAATTCACATTCGACATCCGTTGTAAGGAGTTCCTCGCCTTGATGGGCCCGTCGGGGTCGGGCAAGTCGACACTGCTCAACCTGATCGCCGGCATCGACAGTCCAGATCACGGCTCGATCAAGGTGGGTGGCGAGGACATCACGCGCCTCCCGGAAGCCGATCTCGCTGACTGGCGCGCGGCGAACGTGGGCTTCATATTCCAATTCTACAATCTGATGCCTGTGCTCACAGCGCTGGAGAACGTCGAGTTGCCTCTCACGCTCACCGGCCTAGGGCGGCGCGAACGCCGAGACCGCGCGCAACTCGCGCTCAGTCTCGTTGGCCTGAGCGATCGCGTCAAACATTTGCCCTCGGAACTCTCGGGCGGACAGCAGCAACGCGTGGCGATCGCGCGGGCGATCGTCACCGACCCGACGATGCTGGTGGCCGACGAGCCGACGGGCGACCTTGACCGGCAGTCCGCGGAGGAGGTGCTTGGAATTATGCAGCGGTTGAACCGCGAGATGGGCAAGACGATCGTGATGGTGACCCATGATGGCCGCGCGGCGGCGCATGCGAAGCGCATCATGCATCTGGAGAAGGGCGAGCTTTCTTACCTGGTGGAGCAGCGCCTTGAGTGAGTGCCAGCGATGAGCCAATGGCTCAAGCTCGTGGCGCGCAACGTCTTGCGCCACCGGCTCCGCACGTCACTGACGCTCTTCGGGCTCGTTGTTGCGATTCTCGCCTTTGGTGTGCTCCAGACCGTCGTCGACACGTGGTACGCGGGGGTTAATGGCGCCGTTCCTTCGCGGCTGCTGACCCGCAACGCCATGTCTTTCGCACTGCCGCTGCCACAAGCATATCACAAGCGCATAAGCGCTGTCGACGGCGTGCGACGCATCACCTACATGAACTGGTTCGGCGGCATCTACAAGGATCCGAAGAATTTCTTCCCGCAGTTTGCGATCGACGCCGCGAGCTATCTCGATATGCACCCCGAGATCCTCGTTTCGGACGAGGTACGGCGCGCCTTCCTGCGCGACCGCCGCGGCGCGATCGTAGGACGCAAACTCGCCGACCGCTACGGCTTCAAGCCAGGCAATGTGATTCAGCTACGCGGGACGATTTTCCCCGGTAACTGGGAGTTCGTGATCGATGGCGTCTTTGACGGCCGAGACCCTAAAACCGACACCTCGCATCTTTACTTCCGCTGGGATTACCTGAACGAAACACTCCGTGTGCGTTCCAAGGCACAGGCTGACCAGGTTGGGTTCTTCGTCGTGGACGTCGTCAGCATTGACCGCGTCGCGGAAGTCAGTCAGGCAATCGACGCAGTGTTCCGGAACTCGTTTGCCGAGACGCTCACCGAGACTGAGCGCACTTTCCAGATCGGCTTCGTGAAGCAGACCGAAGCGATGCTCATTTCCATTCGGATCGTCTCATTCGTGGTTATCTTTATAATCTTGTCCGTTATGGCAAACACAATGGCGATGACGGCGCGCGAGCGACTCCGCGAGTATGCAACGCTGAAGGCCATTGGCTTCAGCCCCGGCTACGTGGCACGATTGATCCTTGGCGAATCCGTCGTGATAGCATCGATCGGTGGCGCGATCGCTATCGGGCTCACGCCCCCGGTTGCCGCGCACCTGGCCGTACTCTCCGCGACGCTCTTCCCAGCACTGATCGTGAGCGTCAGCACTGTCATGTTGCAGGCACTTTCGGCCTTGGTGGTCGGGGCCCTCGCCGCGGTATTTCCAATGCACCGGGCAGCACGTGTCAGCATCGTCAATGGTCTTCGGGCGTTGGGCTGAACATGCCGTTGCTGCTCGCCTACAGCTGGCGCAACCTGCAGATGCGCAAATTCACCAATTTTCTCACCGCGACAGGCATGGCCCTTGTGGTGTTTGTCTACGCTGCCGTGCTCATGCTTGACTCCGGACTCAAGCGAACTCTCGTCGCCACCGGCGAGGACACGAACGTCATTTTCGTACGCCGCTCCGCGGAAGTCGAGATCCAGAGCCTGATCGACCGTCTGCAGGCCAGGATCATCGAAAGCCAGCCCGAGGTGATCATCGGGGCCGAAGGCGCGCCGCTCGTATCGAAGGAAGTGGCTGTGCTGATCGCGCGGCCAAGAAGCAAGACCAAACAGGCGAGCAACATTTTGGTCCGCGGCGTTGGTCCAGCCGTTCTGGCTGTGCGTCCGCAGGTGCGGCTCGCGGAGGGACGCATGTTTCGCCCGGGATCGGACGAGATCGTAATGGGCGGAGCGCTCGCGGGGCGTTTCGAGGACCTCGAGATTGGATCAAGCCTCAGGTTCGCTCACCGCGAATGGAAGATCGTAGGCCGGTTCGACGCGGGGGGCAGCGGGTTCGACTCCGAGATCTGGTGCGATAACGAGCAGCTCATGCAGTCGTTTCGGCGAGACTTTTTCTCCTCGGTCACGGTGCGCCTCGCTGATCGCTCCAGCTTTGATGCGCTCAAGGCGCGCCTCGAATCGGATCCCCGCCTTACCATCCAAGCCAAGCGCGAGCGCGTCTTCTATGAGGAGCAGTCGCGCCTGCTCTCCGGGTTCATTCGGCTGCTCGGGATCACTCTCTCGGTGATGTTCTCACTGGGCGCGGTCATTGGCGCGACGATAACGATGTACGCGGCCGTCGCCAGCCGCATGGTGGAGGTCGGGGTCCTGCGCGCGCTCGGATTTCGGCGCTCGCGGATCCTCATGGCTTTCCTTGTCGAGGCGCTGCTGCTCGCGCTGGTCGGCTGGGTGGTGGGGCTTTCGTTCGCATCGCTCATGATGCAGGTGAAGATAACGACGCTCAACTGGACGTCGCTCTCCGAGCTCGCATTTCGGTTTGTCCTGACGCCCGGGATCGTGCTGCGGTCGCTCGTCTTCGCGCTTGTGATGGGCTTTCTCGGCGGCTTCCTGCCGGCTGTACGGGCCGCCCGCATGAAGATCGTTGACGCGCTACGCGTCGCTTGAGTGTTCGGCAGCCGCTTTGGCCGGCATGCGGTGCACCTTGGTGCTCGGCAACAGTTAATCGGTCAAGCCCCACCTTCCGTTGCGCCAAGTCTTGGCCAAGGATGTAACGTCCCCTCTTGTTTATCCGTTATCGTCAACTGACCGTCCCGCACAGGCCCATGTCCGCGAGCGCATCGCGCACCAATGGTGCCAATTCGGCGCGTGTCGTTGCGCCGTCTGGCACGTAGCCGGACACGGTAAAGCAAAGCCGTTCACCGAGACGGTAGCACCCGATGAACAGCACGCCGCCCAGCCGTTGGAGGTCCGGGACCGTGTAGTGCTCCAGAATGGAGAGCTGCAGAAGCAATGCCTCGCCGCAGGGGCGGTTCACGTCCAGCGGCAACTCGCCTACCAGGCTACAGCCAACGGGCAGGCCCGCGCCGAGCGCCTCCCGCTCCAGACGACGCACCAGCCACAGCGGCACATACGGAATCAGCGGAAACAGCGGCGACAGATCATCGCCGTGCCGGATCAGCGAGGCCAGCGCAGCCTTGAGATCTCGCTGTAAGCCGCGCGGATCGTTGCGGCAAGCCTCGGGGTCCGCCATCACTGTGATCGACCGCAGCGCGTTGCCGCGCCGGTCATCTGAACGGCGGTCACTGACCGGCAGCACCAGCTTCGCCCGTCCTGAGGCGTCCACGCGGCCCACCCGGAAAGCGATCCGTGCTGCGAACGCCACGATCAGCGTGTTGCTTGCCACGCCCAGATCCGACGCGCGCTGTTGGCAAGCCGCTGCGTCCATGACCACCTCAACAAGTGGCACATCCGCTGCCGGCTCAAAGTGATCGTGGCTGGTTCGAGCGCGGGAGCTCGGACGCGACACGCCCGCGCTCCCATTGCGCGACCGCCGCACGAGAGCCACCAGAGCGCGCCAAACGCCAGGCAGGGCGCGTAAGCTCTCTACACCGTCGCGCGCCAGCATCACTGGAGACCAGCGCCACGACGGGGTTGGGAGTCCATGGTCGGCATGTCGTCCAGCCACCGCGTCAGCGATGGCCAGATTGGTGGCTTGCATGTCAGCGATCGTGTGCGACACCAGCATGATCAGTGCGCAGCCACCGTCCTCAAGCGCTTGGACGGCCAGGCGCCAACCTGGTCCGCGCTCGGGATCCACAGGTAAATCGAGCAGCATACGGCGCAACTCAAGCAGCCTCTCATTGGGGAGCGGGTCGCGAAACCATGTCACTGGGCCCGGCACAGGGTTGGCCACCCAACGGTGCCGCCCCCATGGCAATGGTGAACGCTGCAGGAGGCGTCCTAGCAACCCTCGTGCGAGGCGCTCGCTGAACTGTCTCACGGCGGCTTCGTCGATCGGGTGGGGATATAACCAGGTGATCTGCAGCGCTGGCCCGCGTCCGAGCGCGCGCAATCCAACGAATGAGCCTTGGTCCATATAGCACAGCACGTCATCTGCGCCGGCGTCGCGGGCCCCGCTGCGGCGTTCGCGCAACTTGTTGGCAGAAGAAGGGTTCACCTCTTGAGCCCCTGTCTCTTAGCTGCACGATGAGATTGCCGCATCAAGGCCGGTAATTCCAGGCGATGTACGAACGCTGCGCGCCGCGTGTTCCCGACAGCCCGGTCTCCGGAAGCCACCGCACGGCATCACCCTTTGCCAGCAGGCGAGAGCGTTGGCAACGATGAAAACGCAGGTCGCGCGTGCGCGTGGGCTCGGGCGGTTGTCGAGCAGATCGGTGGTGTGGCGGTCGAGCAGTCGCAATCGGCCGGGATAAGTCGGATGCGGGATCACGAACCTCAGACGCTATCAGGCTAAATAGTTGTCGTACTTCAGAGCTCAGGAATTGCCGCAGCCCGAAAAAACGATCTCTGACGACGCTATCGGCTTGTCAGTCGCTTGTCGAAAGGCAGCCCCAAAGCTTCAGGCCTCAATGATCGCATCGAGTCCGAAGTCGGCGAGTATCAGGGAGGTCACGCGACGAAGTTCGTCGGTCGTGGTTGGCGTTGGTTCCAACTGGCAGGCCTCGATGCAGAGGGAAATGGTCTTCTCGAAACGCGAGGCCACAACAACGAGATGACCGTGGGAGCGCTCCAGGTCTTGGCGCGTGACGTTGACATCCACCGCTCGTGTCAGCACATGGCGGCACGGCGCGCCGTCTATGCGCGCGAGCCCGCCCGGCAGCATTCCCAGGTCGGAACAGCTTACTGGCAGCTCACCGCCATAATTGAACACCCGGTTCACGAGCATCTTCGCGGCCGTGCGCGGCATCCAGGCGATCGCCGGCAGGGACGAAACCAGTGCGGCGGTCGGATTGTTCTTCGCACCGCGAAGAAGCGCCTTGAGCGGCGCATTCACGGGCCGCAGGTCGGTGGTCAGGCCTGCAGGCGCGATGTTCATCATATGGAATTCGATCGCCAGCGCTCGTTCGTCCTCCAGCCCACGCCTTCGGTTTATGGGAACAAGCAGGCTGATAGCGCCGTCGGAGAAACGGCGCCTGCCGAGAGTCGACGCGAGCGACGCTACGAAGCCCGGCAGCAGCGTATTCAAGCCGCCCCCCAGCCGCTGCTCGCACGCGAACCAGGCACGCGATTCAACAGTGACCGCGACGGCCGGAAGCTCGACGATCGTTGATGGGTCATGACCCGGTTCGGCGGCAGTAACCGCCGGCCTCTGTAGAGAGGCGGCGGGCCTGTACCAGTACGCGTGCGCACTCTGAGCGAGTGCGGCAATCGTGCGCGGAGCGTCGGCGAGGATCTGCCAAGCGTCCGACACGCACCCGGACAGCCGCCCGCGGGCGCCTTTAGGCAAATACCGGTTCGGGACGCCGATGCCGTTTGTAGCAGCCTCGATAGCGCGCAAGGCTCCCATTCCGTCGAGGAGTACGTGGGATCCGACGATGCTCACGGCTGTGCTGCCATCGTCGAACGGCTGGATGGCCATTCGCCAACCCGGACCGATGACCGGGTCTATGGGCGTGCGCGCGTGCCGATTAGCCCACTGCAGGAGCCGCGATCGTGGCAGCAGGTCCGAACTCTGCTCGGGCAGAATGGGCGTCTCCGCCGGCTTCACCCAACGAGGCCTTCCACCAGGCAAGGCTGACGGCTCAATGAGCCGATTGAAGGACAGTGCGGAGAGCCGTTCAATTGTTCGCGCCAGCGGGGCAAGATTCACGTCACGATCATAGAGCCAGAGGCATTGCATCAACTGCCTCCGGCCGGTGACCCTGAACAATTCGTAGGCCACCTGGTCCACCCAGGCGAGGCGGTGCCGCGCGTATGCAGGGGCGTCGGGCGTGCTCGTCTCAAGCATCGAAAAACTCGCCATGGAGTTCGTAGTCAGCCAAGAGGCGTTCGACGAGGGCACGAAGATGCTGAGGGCTCGTTACCACGCCGGGCTGGTAGGCAACGAAGCTCAGGACGATAAACCCGGGAATGATGCCTGCGAAGAGGGTCGCCACACCATGGCGCTCCTCGATCGCGCGCCGCTCGACCGGACGGTCGATGCCGCGAAAGCAGAAACGATCGGCCGCGCCGCCATCGATCCGGAGCACGCCCTCGGGACAGTGACCCAAGTTGGAACAGGTGACCGGCAGGTCACCGAGCGCGGCAAACGCCAGACGGGTGGCAGCCGAAAATGCGCGTCTGGGCACAAAAGGCACCAAGGGCAGCAGTGCGGCAAGTCGATTGGGTTCGCGTCTCGTCCGCAGCAGCGTAGCCCGCAGACGCCGCTGAAACGTATGCAGGCGCCCTCGCAGTTCGCCGACACGCACCTTCAAAGTGGCAAGCGCGACCCCGTTCCCGCCGGTGTGCGGCAGACCCGCTCGTTCACTCACGGGAATCAGCAAGGTGACATTATCATCGCGAACGCGACCGAGCGCTTCGGCAAACGCCGCGGTGACCGCGGTCAGGAGCGTGAACCGGCTCCCACCGCGGCACTGTGCTCTGGCGTCCCAGAGGGATGTGGGCAGGCGTATGAAGGCCGACGGAAATACGATTCTCTGGTTGTCGGCGATCGTCACGACTGGCAACGCGGTGGGTGCGGTGTATGTGGGGCGCGAGGTGTATGCCGCATCGGCCAGTTGGGCGAGCGCCCGGAGCGTCGCCGGCGTGTCCCGCACCATGCGTTGGAGTTCGGCACCCAGTATTGTCGCGGCGCGGCGCGCCGACCAGACTGACCATGCGGGAGAGAGTGGCGGCCGTCGCACGCCTCGCACGGCTTCGCTGATGGCCGTTAAAACTGTCAGTCCGTCCGAGATGCAGTGCGAAACCACGAGCGAGACCACGGTGGAGCCGTCGGTGAAGGTTTGGAACGTGAAGGTCCATGCTGGTCCCCGCGCGGGGTCCAAGGGAAGCTCCACCTGCGCGTCGGCCCACGCCTGCATCGCCTCAAGGGCAAGCGGCGCCTCGGCAACAGCGAGAGCAGCGGATGGGGCTGGCGCGCTCACCCATTGGTGCCGCCCGAACGGAAGCAGCGCCGGCCGGATCAGCCGCGCGAGCAGCCCGAGCGCGAGATTGTCGCGGAACTGTGTCAGCGCGTCCAGGTCCACAGGCCGGAGATAGCGCCACAGCGCCTGAATGACCGCATGCTGCCCGAGTGAGGTATGCGCAAGGTAAATGCCCTGGTCCGCGAAAGACACGAAGGGCGGCGGCAGGTTCGGCACGTTCTCTGGATGAGACGTCGCGTGGGTCATCGTTAACCGCCGACATGAGAGTACGTCGGCATCAATGCGTCGGCCGCCTGGCGGCATGCGCCCGTAAGCGTCTTGACATACCGGTGCATCGAGGCGCGGGCTGTCCCGTTTGCCGGATAAGCCGCCGTCAGCGAGAGCCCGCGATGCGTACGGAAGAACCAGAGCGCAACCTGCGCGGCCATGCCTTGGTTGATATAGCCTCGCCCATTCCCCTGCTGCAATTCGCGCGCAACGTGCGCACTGCGCGGAGGAAAGTTCGCGTCCATATAGGATAGCATGACGCCACCTGTGGCGACGGATCGAATCGTCGGCAGCCCGGCGGCGAGTTCAAGTACGAGCTCGATCGGCACGTGGGCAAGGCCTCGCCGTTCGTCAAAGTTACGCTGGGCTGTGAAGGCGAGTTGCGCAAACGTTCGTTCCTGGACCTCGAAATCGATGGGCACCAATCCCACGCACCAGCCGGTCGTCCTGAAACCCGGTGCCGATCTTCGCGTCGTTGTGGGAGTGACAATACTGTAGCGCAAGCGCCCAGCCAATTCCCGTTCGGTCAGGGCCGCGCAGGCCAACAGGCCGCCGATCACTCGCGCGCCGGAAGCGTGGCATGCGGACTCGAACGCGGCCATGACGGCATCATCGAGGACATCCACGTGTACATACTCGGCCTGATAGCGATCCTCCAGCACCCCGAGCGGCAACGCGAAAGACGGCGTCCGCCCATCGTTGCGATGCAGGAACGCGATCCACTCCTTCACCTCAGGATCCGCTAACGTTGTCGCGGCCGCGCGCTGGCGCTGACTGCTGCAGTAAGCTAGATAGCTCCCCGGCGGACCGAATTGAAGCGACGTCTGGCCGTCGCGCACAGCGCGATACGCTGAGCGGATCTCCGCCATCAGAAAAGCGACAACGGTCGCATCGGCGTGCAAGTGGTCAATGCTTGCGAAGCAAGTGAACCCCGTTGTGTGCTGGAGAGCGCCGAAGCGAAAGCAATCCCACGCGAACGGTGCAGGGGTCGCAATGACATGCTCTTGCCAATCCTCCGCGCTGACCTCACCCAGCGTCGAACAGTCCATCTCGATCGCCGCTGGATTGGTCAGCACGTGTCGTACTATTGCTTCGCCGCGCTCCTCGAACCAGCTATGATAAGTGTCGTGCCTACGCAGATGTGCAGTCACGACATGGGTCATGGCCCTGAGGTCACACCGGCCGGCTTCGTCCCACACAACGACAAGCAGCCGCGCCATCGACTCGTGCCGCTGCTCACACGCGCGGAAGGCGCGCAGATGCTGTTGCTGTTCGTAACTGGGTAACACGGGCGACACCGGTGCGAGCTTCGCACTTTCCATTGATGCAGCAGACGGGCGCCAGAGAGTCAGCGTCGCAGGAGGTCCTGACCAGTCGTGCAGCGGACGCAGATCAGTCATGGGCAACTGCTTCGGCCAGATGCAGTTCTTGCATCACCCCAGCTTGTCGGCCAGTGCGCGTACAGTCGTCACGTCCCGGGCGGGGAGCCGAATGCCGGTGTCCGCTTCGAGTGCGATCAGCAGTTGGAGCGTCCCGAGTGAGTCGAGGTCGCAATCGCAAAATGCGCGGCCTGGATTCCCTCTGCGGCGCAAGATGACACCGAGATCCTCGATGATCAGATGCCGCAACAACGCGGGCCGCTCGACGGGCGGCGTGCGTCGGAACTCCAGGCGAAGGCGGCCCGCCGATTCGGCCGCTGCCCCCAAATCCCGCAACGTGGCCGCTCCGGATGGACTCCGCTGCGTCTGGCGAGACGATATATCCCGGTAGTCTGCAGCCGATGCCGACAGCAATAGCACTCACAATCGAAACCTTCTTCCGGCAGATAATTACAATCCAAATGCAATGATAAACTAGAAGCCGTATGAGGCGCCATGCCATTTCTGGCACTGAGCATTTGAGCCAAGAGCCGGTGAGAAAAAAGAAAACAATGTTTGATCGGTCGAGCGCGAGGCGCTCATGCGGTCGAGTTTTCAACTTCCTCTCTGCCGTAAGGGCGGCCCAACCGCCTTCGGTATCGAGCGCAGAGATCCAACCAACGTCTTTTGTATTTGCCGGGAATTTGTCGCGAAGCGCGACGAATTCATGCTCGTCCAATAGAGGTTGAAAACTTCGCGCAAGCGATGGACTGGGGTTATTGTCCACCAACAGCTTCAAGCAGCGAGCTTTCTTTCGAACGTGACCGCGCTACGCACCTCAGCGGCGCTTACCTCGTACAGCTTGACAACCTTGGCGACCGACCCTTCTACCTCGACTGCCCGATTTAACACCTCGGTCGGAACGCCGGACGCGGCGATGGGGCGGCCAAATGAGCGTGTTGGGTCAATGACGACGGACTTATGAGGCATCCCGAGAGGGAGCCATCGCGCGACGGCAGACGCATCGAATTCCAAATCCTTGAGACTCGGTTCGACGATGGTACGAAAGACATTTTGCCGTCGGCGAAGGTCGACCAGCTTTGCTTCCTGAATGCCTTCGGTGATTTCAAGGAAGATCGTTTTGCCATCGGTGCGAAACTTTTGCGTCGAGAACGGACGCTCGTCATGCACTTCTTCGGCCGCGCGCTGATAACATTCTCGAATAGTTGGCAGGGCCAACCCGATGTCGCGAAATGCCTTGACGAACCGAAGCTCGATCAGGTCGCGGAAGCTGAGTTCGATTAAATCGTCGTCCTTCGAATAGTCCGGCCGCCAGAGCGGCTCGGAGTGCCCTCCGGCTTCTTCGGTCCCGAAGTCATACCCGCGCAGCCAGCGAACCACGGTGCTCCGGGAAACGTGACGAACAGGCGCGGAGCCGCGGCTGAAATTCAGAAGGCGCAGGCCCTCAGAGGCGCTATAGGCCCCCCGGCTTAAGGCATCAGATTCCTTCGACTCTGGCTTACGCATTCTCAAACCTTTAGCGGATTGCCTTGGCCGATGGAAGCGCCGGCGGCAGCGCTGAGGACACAGCAGACGGGTTTTAGGCGCTCGGAGGTACGCAAGCCACCCCACTGAAGCAGCGGGCTTTAGTCCTTGATTCGGCTCTCACCCACATCTTTCAGGATCGCCTCGCAAGTCGTAATCACTTGCCTCTTGCGTTCGATTGCCTCTTGGGTCACGTCTCTCCAGGCCTTGCTAGCCTCGCGCTCTCCAAGCTCCATTCTGCCTGAGATCGGTCGCGAGGCCGGCGGAGAAGTCGAATAATTCAGCGAGATTGACAGGCCCCCCTTCCGCCAATCCATCCGACCGGACCGGAGTCTCTCGGTCAGGCTTTCCCCGGACAGGTGATCCGTGAATCAAACATCCAATCCAGCCGGGCTCGACAAGCTGAAGCTCCGCATTCAGGCGCTGCGCGCCAAGACCATCGCCAATGGCTGCACCGAGGACGAGGCGCTGTCGGCGGCCGCCAAGGTCGCCGAACTGCTGGATCGCCACGTTTTGTCGCTCTCCGACGTCGAACTGCGCGCGTCGCCGTGCGAACGCAGGGTCTACGAGACTTTTCGCAAGAAGCGAATTCCACTGGACGACTGCATCGGCGCGATCGCTCATTTCTGCGATTGTCGGGTCTGGCGCGAGAAGAACGCGGCCGGCGAGAACCACTATGTGTTCTTCGGTCTCGGTGCGGATGTCGAGGTCGCGCATTATCTGGCCGAATTGATCGACGGGGCCGTGCGCGCCGAACTTGGCCGGTTCAAGACGTCGGTCGAGTACAGCAGGTTCCGGCACCAGCAGCGGCATCTGGCCAATGCCTCCTTCGCGCTCGGGATGGTGGCGTCGATCGCGGACAAGCTGGTAGCCATCAAGGCCGGTCGCGATCAGGTCAACGAAAGCACCGGCCGCGGGCTGGTGGTTCTCAAGACCTCGGTGGTCGATGCGGAGTTCGACAAGCTCGACCTGAAGATGCGGACCCAGCGCAGCGCCAGCCGGATGGTGTCGATGACGGCCTATGAAGCCGGCGGCGCCGCCGGAGCGTCGCTCGCCATCAACCCCGGCCTTGGCAAGTCCCTTGGCGAGCCGCAGTCAAGGACCACTCCCAAAGGAAGCTGAACGCATTGGGGGAGGCGTACGACCTCCGGTCAGTGCAGCGTCGGTTGACCTTGGTCGCTTGGAAGTCGCAACCGAGCATGGCAGGCGTCGACTTCCGATTGATGGGGCGCGGGAAGCGCAGCGAAGTTTTCCAGCGCTTCAATCAATTCTGGCAGCCAAGCAGCGCTGGTGACGGCGGCTCTCGAACGTGCAGCGCCTGGTCCCTGGATCTTCATCCTAGGAACCGAGGCCGAAATGACGCCCCCGTAGATCGCGTCCATAAGCATATTCAACATGATCGCCGTCCCCATTGTTGATTGGCAACGAGGCTAATCGCGGATTGTTTCGGGGGTGCTTCGTGGCCCTGCGAAATGGCTTCGTGGGCTGCCCTGCACACGGCAGCGGGCGGGGCGCCTGGTCGTTTCTTGAGCCGCGCAGATTGCCCGCGCGGGAAGCGGAAAATACGAGCATCGGTCAGGTCACCCATGCCAGTCGCACCCGGGGCGGCGCCTTGTCGACTTCCCGCCGGACCTGTCGCTAATGCCCACGTCGTTCCTGCAGCTTCTTTGTGGTGGGTTGGGCCTGCTGGTTGAACCTCACGCGCGGATTGATGTCGCACGTCGTGTTCCAGCGGCCGGATGCCGAAGCCATGCATTGCTCCCGGGTCTCGTACATGCACTCGCCGGGCCAGCTGAGATCGTCGCCAACGACACACCAGGGATAGTCGCGCTCTGCACGCGCGGCAGATAGAAATCCCAGAAGCATCAATAGGACGAGGAGTGTGGTGCGCATCTGAATTCTCCGAGTATGAAGCCCTCAAGGAGAGCTTTAAGGTGGCAGAAGCTAATGGCAGGTCTGGGCCTTGGTTCCTGCAAGGCCCAAAGCTCACCCAAGCGACCGGGCACGTTAAATCACGTCCGCGCTATCGCGGCAGATAATCAGTGCATCAGACCTCCAATCCGGCCACGCTCGACAAGCTGAAGCTCCGCATCCAGGCGTTGCGCGCCAAATTGATCGACGGCGCCGTGCGCGCCGAACTTGGCCGCTTCAAGACCTCGGTCGACTACAGCAGGTTCGGGCACCAGGAGCAGCATCTGGCCAATGCCTCTTTCGCGCTCGGAATGGTGGCCTCGATCGCGGACAGGCTGCTGGCGATCAAGGCCAGTCGCGATCAGGTCAACGAAAGCACCGGCCGCGGGCTGGTGGTTCTCAAGACCTCGGTGGTCGATGCGGAGTTCGACAAGCTCGACCTGAAGATGCGGACCCAGCGCAGCACCAGCCGGATGGTCGATGACGGCCTATGAAGCCGGCGGGCCGCCGGCGCGTCGATCGCCATCAATCCAGGCCTCGGCGCGTCGCAGTCAGGGACTGCTCCCAAAGAGAGCTGAACAAAGCGCCCGGACCGCATGCGCTCGGAAATAATCAAAAGCGTCTGACATCGCGGACTCAACGTCCCGCTCAATGAATGGTTCTTGGATTGGTTCTTGTTCGCGCCTCCCAAAAGCCCTCCAGGAACGCTGTCGAATGGGAGAACTTAGCCCGTCACCAAGCTATGGGGATGGGCGAGGCATGTTCTTCTTTTTCTCGAATCGGCTGGGATGTCTCGGCTCGCTGCTGGTCTCGGGGGTGATCACGCTCGCGCTGCTTGTCGTGTTCGGGATCGTTCGGTTCTAAACGCGCGCGCGTTCAGGAACCTGGCCCTCGCTGGCCTGTTGTTCGCACTCTGGTCCAGCCACGGAGGGCGCCCTTGGAAAGCATGATCATCGGAGAATTCGACACGCGCCGCGGCGCCGAGCTTGCGGTTGAGCATGTCGTGCAGGAATGCGGCGTGCCGCGAAGCGACGTCTTCGTCCAGGCCGCCGGTGGCGCGAACACGTCGGGGACACGCCCGGCCGGTCCTGACGCCAAGACCGCGCCTGCGCCGGAGGGGCATCAGAAGCTGGAAGGTCCAATCGAGGTCTCCGTGGACTTTCACGGCGATGCGCCTGAGAAGATTGCAGACGCCTTGAAGGGCGCAGGTGCAAAGGCGGTCCGAACCAAGTAGCGGCGAGGGGAGACTGTGGCGCCGGAATCCTCACACGCTGAACATTGACCCATGGTTCTGAGTTGGGGAACACGTTGCGTGTTCAGCGCGTTTCAACGCGAACGCAACTTGCGAGGTTTCCCTGCTTCAGAGCTCATCGACCCTGATCCCCGGCGACACCGTCTGGCGGCGGTGCGAGGCGCGGCGTGTGGCGGTTCTCAACGATGCCGCCGCTTATTTCGCGGCCCTGCGGGAGGCCCTGCTGCAGGCGCAGGATCTCGTTTATATCGTCGGTTGGGATATCCACAGCGAGACCAGGCTGGTCGGCGAGTCCGGGCGAGCGGATGATGGCTTGCCGGAACAGCTCGGCCCATTCCTGGGCGCGCTGGTCCAACGACGTCCGACCTTGCGGATCAACATTCTCGTCTGGGACTTCGTCTCGTTCTACGCTTCCGAGAGGGAATGGAATTCCGCGGCCAAGTTTACCGCCGACACAGATGGCCGCGTCCGGTTTCACCTGGATTCCACACTTCCCTTTGGGTCGGCCCAACACCAGAAGATCGTCTGTGTCGACGGTTCGCTGGCATTCGTCGGCGGGCTCGATCTGACGATCAGGCGCTGGGACACCAGTGATCATCGCGCCGATCACGCGTCGCGCTGTGATCCCCAGGGCAAGCCCTACCTGCCGTTTCATGATGTTCAATGCATGGTTGACGGGGATGCGGCGGCGTGGCTGTGCGAACTTGTGGAGCAACGCTGGCGCGCGGCAGGCCAACAGATTGATGATCGGGGCCCGCTGAAAGGCTTGCGCTGGCCGGCGAATGTGCCGGTCGAGGCTGAGCATATGCCAGTGGGCATCGCCAGGACCGAGGTGGTTTGTCCGGCAGGTTCGACGCTCCGGGAGGTCGAACGCTCATTGATAGCAGCGATCCGGTCCGCGACGAGCTTCCTGTACATCGAGAACCAGTTCACCAGCGCCACCAGGATCGCGCGCGAATTGGCGGAGCAGATGCAGCGCGTGCCTTCGCTTCGGGTTCTGGTCGTTACGCCGAAACTGCATTCGTCCTGGTTGGAATCCCAAGCCATGCAGAACGGCCGCGGCGCTTTCATCGATTGCTTCAGTTCGGCCGGCGTCGCCGATCGCATCCGCTTCGTCTACCCGCTGTCGGGGAGCGGGGACACGGAAGCGGCGGTGATGGTGCACAGCAAGCTCATGATCGTCGACGATTGGATCTTGAGGATCGGTTCGGCCAATTTGAACAATCGATCGATGGGCGCCGACAGCGAATGCGACCTGATCTTTGAGGCCGCATCAGGTGAGCACCGCGAGTTCATCTCCTCGGTCCGCCGGCGCCTGATCGCTCATTTCTGCGGCCTCGATGAACAGGCCGTCGCGCAAAACGAAGATCGTCTTTTTGCGCTCCTGGACGACATCTCGAGAACCGGTGGGACGAAGGCGCTGCGGCAAGTGGAGTCCTCCGTGCTGACCAGCACTCTGGCCACGATGGTTCAGCCGGTGGCGGACCCCGAGCGGCCTCTGCATCTGGAGCGGGCGGCATCGCGCATGTGGAGCACGAAGACGATCATCGGGATGGTCTCGATAGCCGTCGCGCTTTTGGGACTGGCGATGGCCTGGTCGTACACCTCCTTGAGCGATTTCGCCGACGCGGGCCGGATGTCGACATTCCTGTCTGCCTACGCGCAGTCCATCTGGGGGCCGCCATTCGCGATTGCAGCTTTCGTCGTCGGCGGGTTGGTCGTGTTTCCGGTTCTCGTGCTCATTGCGGCAACTGCTGCCGCACTCGGACCATGGCTGGGCTTCGTCACCGCCATGACGGGCGTCGTGCTCAGCGCCTTTGTCCTGTTTGCGATCGGACGGGCACTCGGCCGCGAACGTCTGCAGCGTTTGCTGGGGCGACGTACCGCGCGAATCCAGGAGCGTGTTGTCGGCAAGGGCATTCTGGCCGTCGTCGTCATCCGGATGATTCCGATCGCGCCGTTCTCGGTGGTGAATGTCGTGGCGGGCGCGAGCACGCTGCCTCTGCGTGACTTCCTGGTCGGAACGCTGCTCGGCATGACGCCCGGCATTCTCGCCATGGCAGTTCTGGGGGCTCAGATCGCAGATCTCGCCAGGAATGCGTCCTGGGTCAACATATTGCTCCTCGCACTGGCCTTCCTGGGCTGGCTCGCGATCTGCGCAGGCGCGCAATTCGTCGCGACGTGGCTCGCCGGGAGGCGCTGATGCGCTTCATGACGTGGAATGTGCATGGCACCTTCAACCTCAATCCGAAATTCGATCTCGAGGGTATCTGTTCCATCATTCGCAAATGGGCTCCCGATGTCGTCGCGCTTCAGGAGGTGGATTCGCGATCGCGATCAGACGATCCGTTTGCGAAGCTGGCGAGTGTCGTCGGCGATCACCGTGTTCACGCCAAATCGATCGTCACGGCCGATGGCGACTACGGCCAGACGCTGCTGAGCCGCTTCCCATTCTCCGGCCCGCCCGAGATCGTCGACGTGTCGTATCGTGAGCGCGAGCCGCGCCGAGCGATCGCCGCGGGACTGCTGACGCCCGTCGGCGATGTCCGCGTGGTGGCGACGCATCTCGGCTTGAGCATCCACGAGCGCCACGCGCAGGCTCAGGCGCTGGTAAGCCTGGTGAAACCTGGAAGGACCGTGGTCCTCGGGGATTTCAACGACTGGTTCTGGATCAAATCGGTGCGGCGCGTGCTCGCGCAGGTCTGCCCAAACCGGACGCGGCTGCGAACTTTCCCATCGCATCTGCCCCTGCTGCGGCTTGACCGGATCTATGCGACGTCCGACAGCCCGATCGGGAAGGTTTGGACCGACCAAGGGGCGAGGGCCTATTCAGACCATTTGCCTGTGATTGCAGACATCGAGATCGCTGCGGGGTCAAACGCATCGAAAGCGCGATAAAAAAGTGCTGTCTGCAGAAGGACTTGGCTACTGTGCATGGGGTTGTTTTCGCACATTTATGCAGTCCGCCCACACTGCCGCCCGGCGGGACGAAGGGGAACCCTTCCCTGACCTCCGCGTTATCTGGCCATGACGGAAGACATTTCCTACCGGCGCAAGCCCTTGACCCCCGAACAGCGGCAGGCGCGTGATGCGACACGCCGTATCGAAGCCGAAAAAGCCATGCGCGAGCACGAAGCGGCGCAGAAGGCGTTTTATGCCAACAAGGAACGGCTGAGGGCCGAACGGTTGGCTCGTGAACAGACGGAAGCGAAGGGCTGACCGCACGCGGTCGCCCCGTCAAAGATGTCCTTGCCCGCGAGCGCCAACCTCAGTGCCGGTGCGGGATGCGCGTCACGCTCAAAGCCTGCTTCAGCGCCTGAACGGCACTTGCAAAAGGTCTGCGAGGCGATTGCGCCTCGATCGCTTCGGCCGCGACGCGACAATCGTCGGCGACCTTGAGCAACCCGCTTCGCGCGAGGTCCATGGTGGAGAGGGCTGCCTGCTCCAGGCAGACCCGTTCAAGCCGTCGAAACTCCCGCAGTTCTTTGTTCATGCGTCAGCTCTCGATGTCCCCGGGCCATGCGGCGCTGAGTCTGCTTAACGAATAGTAAATATCCCTGCCTAGCCGAGCTGGCTGGCCTAGAGCTGGTCCGTGTCCTGCACGGGCCCGGTGGGCGCAGCCGAGCGGGCTTGACGGCGTTTGGCTTCCGCCGGAGACTTCATATGATCCTGATTTGAACCACGGAGACGTTCGCTTCCAGCCAGTCCGAACCCGATCAGCGAAAACGACAATGGAGCTGACCATGACCACGTTCGACAAGCGCGAGCAGGGCTTTGAGGCCAAATTCGTCCACGACGAGGAGCTCATGTTCAAGGCCACGGCCCGGTCCAACAAGCTGCTCGGGCTCTGGGCCGCAACCGAGCTCGGCCTCAGCGGCGATGCCGCAGCCGGCTACGCGACGGCGTTGGTGACGGACCATCTGGAGAACCGGACGATGGACGAGATCCTCGACAAGGTGTCAGGTGATCTTGCCGCCAAAGGCGTCGCCCGCGAACAGGTCGCAGCCAAGCTTCAGGAATGCTTGCATCAGGCGTTGCAGCAACTCGAAGCGGACAAGTAGCAAGCCGGCGCACGAGGCTCACTCAGCATGGTTACGCGCCCCGGAGTCGCTCAGTCGGTCGACATAGGCAATGCCGATCGCCGAGACGACGAAGGTGAGGTGGATCAGCACCTGCCACATCACGCCGGTCTCGGTAAAGCCGGCGCGGTTCGATCCCAGATTGCCGGCCTCGATGAAGGTCCGCAGCAGCGCGATCGAGGAGATGCCGATGATGGCCATGGCGAGCTTGATCTTCAGGACGCTCGCGTTGACGTGGCCGAGCCATTCCGGCTCGTCGGGGTGGCCCTGGAGCTCGAGCCGCGAGACGAACGTCTCGTAGCCGCCGACGATCACCATCACGAGCAGGTTGGAGATCATCACGACGTCGATCAGCGCCAGCACGCTCATCATGATCTGCTGCTCGGTGAGGTCGAGGGCGTGCCAGGAGAGATGCCAGAGCTCCTTGAGGAACAGCGCGATGTAGACGCATTGCGCCACGATCAACCCGAAATAGAGCGGCAGTTGCAGCCAGCGCGAGCCGAAGATGACCATTGGGATCAAGCCCAGGCGCGGCAAGGGCAGGCGCGGTTCGGTGCGGAGTTCGGGTCCAGGCTCAACCGACATTCAGCAGCATCCTCGCACCAAGATCATCTTCCATTCCTGTAACCCGACAAGGTGGCCCGCGGAAGACGTGAGGCGCGTGTCGCTTTCCGAAGACCGTGCTGTTTCGTGCTATCGTGCCCGAGCGGCCTTCGTGCGACGGCCAGGATCGGGAGGCGGGGTGTGGCTTGCGGAGTATCTTGGAGCGGCTTCGGCAAATGGCCCGGCGTGATCGCGCTCGCCGTTGCGATCTTGGTCGGCTGCAGTGGCGCTGAGGTATCGGCCACACCGCTGACGCCATTTCGCTACGAGGCGCAGGCGCAGCGTCATTGCCCGCACGACCGGGTCGTCTGGCTCGATTTCAGCAAAGGTATCTACTACGGCAAAAGCCAGAAGCGGTACGGCCAGGGTTTTACCGGCAGCTTCGTCTGCCTGAACGAAGCCCGTGACAGCCTCTATCGGCGTTCGCTGCTTGGACTGCGGTAAACGTATTTCTCGGGAATGCTGGGGTGCTCAGGCGAAGGCCAATGCCACGAGGCTGGAGCACAGCAGGACCAAACCACCGGCGGTCAATGCCAGGAAGCCATCGGATACGAGGTCATGGTTGCGCATGGGACACCTGCCGCTCTCGTCTGCGATGCTCGATCGGATCGATTAAAAATCTCCGAACGTGCCGTCTTGAAAGGGTGATGCTTGCCGCCCGCGCGAGCGCCTCAGGCCCTCGTGCGGTAACCTTCGAACGCATGGGCCAGGAAGATCCCCGCGCTTACCAAACCCATCAGTGCCGAAACCGTCTCGATCATCGTCTCATTCCATTCCGCCCTGCACGCGAGAAAACGCGGGCGGCCTTGCACAGTCAAAAGAATTCCAGTGAGCGGCGCGACAATGGGGGTGGAGTGAGGATTTGGCGCAACAGAATGTCCAGCCGTGGCGCGGAGTAGGGTGCCCGCCCCCCGTAGTTCAACGGGGCGGACGCACACGCCCCGTTTACCATCCCGGCGTGAACGCTGTGCGCTCCCCATTTCCGCCGTGTTCGGGTTGCGTTATCGTTACCACGTCCGACGCGGTGGTGGGCCGCCTCGGAGCAAAGGACCGGACAGCGCTGCCCCGTAGCCAAAGCGGGTTAGGTACGCCTCCGGCAAAGTGGTATTTGGGGCGAATGGGGATCCGAGGGTCAGATTCGGTGTTGCGGGTCGCGCGCGCTGCAGCGATGGCAGCGACCTGCCTTGCGCTCGCCAATTGCGCGTCCTCCAATAAATTCGCCAGCCGGGTCGATCCGAAATACGGCGTGTCCTCAAGCCCCCGGGTCGTGGCTTTCGGTGATCCGGTCCCGAAGGGCGGCGGCGCCTACCGCGTCGGCAAGCCCTATGTGGTGGGTGGCCGGACCTATGTGCCCGAAGAGGACGTCAACTACCGTGCCGAGGGCATGGCGTCCTGGTACGGCGACGATTTCCACGGCCGCCTGACCGCCAATGGCGAAGTGTTCGACATGGGCTCGCTGACCGCGGCGCATCCGACCCTGCCGATGCCGTCCTATGCGCGGGTCACCAACGTTTCGAACGGCAAGTCGCTGATCGTCCGCGTCAATGACCGCGGGCCCTATCACGGCAACCGGCTCATCGACGTCTCGAACAAAGCCGCCGAACTGCTTGAATTCAAAGGCAATGGGGTCGCCAAGGTCCGCGTCGAATATGTCGGCCGGGCGCCGCTGGAAGGCTCCGACGACCGCCAGTTGATGGCGACCTTGCGCACCGGGACCCCGGCGCCGTCACCGTCGATGGTCCGGGTCGCCTCCGCGAGACCCTTCGTGCCGGAGCTGTCATCGTCGAACCGCGGCGCCATGCGCGGCGAAATTCCGACCCCGGAGGGACGGCCCTACAATCTCGGCAACACCTCCGCCGACATGGCTTCACTCAATGCGACCTCGGAAATGTCGGCCTCGAGCCGCAACCGGGGCCGGGCGCTCCAGAACGCGCGCGCCGTGTCCTATGACGGGGACGGCCGCTATGCCACCGAGAGCGCGCCGTCCGGCGCCTACGCCTCGGACGGCGCTGCCGAGGCCCGCGGCATCCTGAGCGGTCGCGGCCTCTACTAGGCCGCGCTTTCCTTCAAGAACTTCACCAGCGCCGCATTCACTTCGTCGGGCCGCTCCTGCTGGACCCAATGGCCGGCGTCCTCGATGATCAGCTTTCGCTTGAGATTGGGCAGCACGCGCTCGAGCTCGTTGACACGCTTGGCTCCGATCAGGCCGGTGATGACGGCGTCTTTCGAACCGGCAATGAAGAGCGAGGGCTGGTGGATTAGCGCGTCCTGCCAGGGCGCCGTCAGCTCCCAATTGCGATCGAGGTTGCGATACCAGTTCAGCCCGCCGCGGAAGCCGGACTTACGGAAGGCTTCGGTGAAATAGGCAAGGTCAGTCTCGCCGAGCCAGACCGGCAGAGGCTCCTCCGGATTGCCGTGGCCGAGAAAGCCCTTGCCCTCCTGCACGAACATGGCCGCGGAGGGATCGGCAAGGCCCCGCCCGCCGAGCACGATGCGCATGGTGCGCGCGACGTCATGCTCGAACTCGGCTTCGGCAACGCCGGGCGCCTGGAAATACTGCCAATAGAAATTGGTGATGCCGCCCTGGCGCAGGAGGTCGAGCGGCTTGCCGCGGCCGCGGAACGGCGGCGGCACGCTCAGGCCGGCGACCGCCGTGAAGATGTCCGGCCGGAACAGCGCCGCGTGCCAGGCCACCGGTGCACCCCAGTCGTGACCGACCACCATGGCCTTGGTCTCGCCAAGCGCCTGCACGAGGCCGACGATATCGCCGACCGTGTCGAAGATCGAATAGGCCGTCGCCTCGGGCGGCGCTGAGCTCTGGCCATAGCCGCGCATGTCGGGGGCGACGACGCGAAACCCGGCCAGCGCCAGCGCCGGGATCTGGTGGCGCCAGGAGTAGGAGAGTTCCGGCCAGCCGTGGCACAGCACCACCAGCGGCCCCTGACCGGCTTCGCGGATGAACAGGTCGATCCCGTTGGCCTTGATCACGCGGGTGGAGGACATCGCTTTTCCGCCTTGTTTCAGGGGTTTGGTCAGAAAATCTGAGGTGCCACGATAGGGGCCGGACGAGAATCGTGCAATCTCGGGACAAGCGGCCACCCCTTGTTGTTCGCACCGGCTCCAACTGTTAGAACGCCGCTCTCAGGGCTTGGCCATGGAATTTCATCTTTCCTCGTTGGGGCGCAGCCGGTTCACCGCCGGAGCGCTGGCGCGTGGGCTGATCGCGACGGCTCTGGTGGCGACCATTGGCTGGGGCGGGGCGCTCTACGCGGCCAACCAGAGCGTCCAGGGCGCCAAGAAAACAGATGATGCCGGCTTCGACGGCGACGCACCGACCGCGATCCTGATCGAAGCCTCCAGCGGCAGCGTGCTGTTCGAGAAGAACGCCGACGAGCTGCGCGCGCCCTCCAGCATGATGAAGCTGATGACCGCCGAGGTCGTCTTCAACGCGATCAAGAAGGGCGACATCAAGCTGACCGACGAATACCGGATCAGCGAGAACGCCTGGCGCAGGGGCGGCGCGCCCTCCGGCGGCTCAACCATGTTCGCCGCGATCAACAGCAAGGTCACAGTCGACGATCTCCTGCACGGGGCGATCATCCAGAGCGGCAACGACGCCTGCATTGCGCTCGCCGAAGCCATGGCGGGCAACGAGCGGATTTTCGCCGCCGACTTCATGACCAAGCGCGCCCGTGAGCTTGGCCTGACGAAATCGACCTTCGGCAATTCCAACGGTCTGCCCGACCCCGCCAACAAGATGACGGTGCGCGAGCTCGGCATCCTCGCCCGGCACATCATTCTCGATTTCCCCGAATTCTACAAACTGTTCGGCGAGAAGGAATACACCTGGAACAAGATCCGCCAGCCCAACCGCAATCCGCTGCTCAATTCCATGGAAGGCGCCGACGGTCTGAAGACCGGCTACACCAAGGAAGGCGGCTACGGCATGGTCGGCTCCGCGGTGCAGAACGGCACGCGGCTGATCGTCGTCATCAACGGGCTGGAAGACCCCGAAGATCGCGCGACCGAAGCCAAGAAGATGCTGGAATGGGGTTTTCGCAATTTCGAGACCCGCACGCTGATCGCGGCCGATCAACCCGTCGGCTACGCCAAGGTGTTCGGCGGCGAGAGCCGCTCGGTGAAACTGGTGGCCAAGACGCCTGTGAAGGTGATGGTGCACAAGAACGGCAGCGACAAGCTGATTGCGCGCATCGTCTATAGCGGTCCGGTGCGCGCGCCGGTCGGGGCCGGCCAGAAGGTCGGGCTGGTCAGGGTCTGGCGCAGCGGCAACATCGCGGTGGAGACGCCGGTCTATGCCGCTGACGCGATCGGCACCGGCTCGACCGTGCGCCGTGCGATCGACGGCGCCAGCGAGCTTGTGATCGGCATGTTCCGTGCGGGCGCCGAGAAGCTCTGATCATGAGTGAAAGCGCGGTAAAGTGGCCGTCCGGACGCGGGCGTTTCGTCACCTTTGAAGGCGGCGAGGGCACGGGCAAGTCGACCCAGATCAAGAAGCTCGCCGACCGTCTCAAGGCGGCCAGGATGCGCATTCTCGTCACGCGCGAACCGGGCGGCTCGCCGGGCGCCGAGATCATGCGCCATCTGGTGTTGTCGGGCATGGGCAAGCTGCTCGGACCCGAGGCCGAGACGCTGCTGTTCGCGGCCGCCCGCGACGATCATGTCCGCACCGTGATCCAGCCCGCGCTCAACCAGGGCACCTGGGTGCTGTGCGATCGCTTCGCCGACTCGACGCGGGCCTATCAGGGCAGCCTCGGCCAGGTGCCGGCGGCGCTGATCAACGCGATGCAGCGGGTCACGATCGGCGATCTCAAGCCGGACCTCACCATCATCCTCGACCTGCCGGTCGAGATCGGCTTGCAGCGCGCAGCGGCACGCCGCGGCAGCGGCACGCCAGACAGGTTCGAGGCCGAGAAGCTCGGTTTCCATCAGGGCCTGCGCGAGGCCTATCGCAAGATCGCGGCGGACGATCCCGCGCGCTGCGTGCTGATCGACGCCAATTCCGATCCCGACACGGTTGCCGGACGCATCTGGAACGCGCTGCGTGATCGCCTGCTTCCAACGCCGGCATCGGTGGTGTCCATATGAGCCCGCGTCAGACCGAGCGCGAAACCGCCATTTCTCATCCGCGCGAGACGAGCCTTCTGTTCGGCCATCGCGAGGCCGAGACCGCGCTGCTCGCTGCCTATCGCAGCGGGCGCATCCCGCATGCCTGGCTGATTGGCGGGCCGCAAGGCATCGGCAAGGCAACGCTGGCGTATCGGATGGCGCGCTTCGTGCTCGCGCACGGCCAGCCTTCGGCGCCGTTCGTGCAGCGCGCCGAAGATCTCGCCATCAATCCTGATGACGCCGTGGCGCGGCAGGTTGCGGCGAGCTCGCATGGGGGCCTGCTGACGCTGGAGCGCACCGCCAACGATCGCGGCGTGATGCGCACCGTGATCACCGTGGACGAGACGCGCGAGACGATCGGTTTCTTCGGCTCGACCGCAGCGGCCGAAGGCTGGCGCGTCTGCATCGTCGACACCGTTGACGAGCTCAATCCGAATGCCGCCAACGCGTTGCTGAAAATTCTCGAGGAACCACCGCAGCAATCGCTGTTCCTGCTGGTGAGCCACGCGCCCGCGCGCGTGCTCGCCACGATTCAGTCGCGGTGCCGCAAGCTGCGCCTGCGCGCCCTCGCAACCGACGATGTGATTGCCGCAGCCGCAACCGCTGCCGATCTCGACCCGAACGATCCGGCATTGCGCGAGGCGGCCGAGGCTTCCGAGGGCAGCGTCGCGCGGGCGCTGACGCTGCTCGGCGGTGACGCCCTGAAGCTCCAGCAGCGCACGGCCGCGCTGCTGGCGCGACTGCCGCAGGTCGATCCGCGCGAATTGCACACGCTCGGCGATTCGCTCGGCACCAGCGACCGCGTTGCGCTTGCCGCCTTCATCGACGGCATCGATCGCTGGATCGCGGAACGCCTGCACGCTGACGAAGCCAATGCCAACCAGAATCTGCCGCGCCTTGCGCGCCTAGCTGAGGTATGGGAAAAGATCGTCCGCGCCGCGCGCGACACCGAAACCTACAATCTGGAGCGAAAGCCCTTGGTTTTCTCGGTGTTCGGCTGGCTGGCGGACGCAACGCGCTAGAGCATGATCCGGGAAAGTGTGCGGCGGTTTTCCGATGGGATCACGCTCAAGACAATAAACTAACGCAGGTTCGTTTCCCAATTTCGAGAAGCCGGTAAAGGAATTCGCCGTGGCAGCGCGAGCTAAGAAAATCGCTAAAGGCAAGAGCAGCAAGAAGAAGGCTGCCACGAAGGCCGTCAAGAAAGCCGCGAAGAAGGCTGTGAAGGCGCGCGCGCGCAAAGCTGCCAAGAAGGTCAAGAAAGCCACGAAGACCAAAAAGACGGCCGCCAAGAAATCCGGGAAGAAGAGCGCCGGGAAGACGGCAAAGAAGGCAGCGAAGAAGCAGGTCGTCGCCAAGAAGACGGTCAAGACAGCGACCAAAAAGCCTGCCAAGGCTTCGGCGAATAACAAGGCTTCGGCGAAAAACAAGGCCCCGGCGAAGACGATAGCCAAGACGGCGAGGGTGGCTGCGCCTGCCGTGACCACCACACTAGCTCCTGTCGCCACACCGCCGAAAATTGCCAAGCCCAAGGCCCCGCGCGCACCGAAGTCCGACGCCGGGCCGCAGGCCACCACGCCCGTGGCCGTGCCCGCGCGCGACAACGTCTTCTACATCACGACCGCGATCGCCTATCCCAATGGCAGCCCCCATATCGGCCACGCCTATGAGGCGATCGCGACCGATACGTTGGCGCGCTTCGCGCGACTCGACGGCAACGATGTGTTCTTCCTGACCGGCACCGACGAGCACGGCCAGAAGATGGTTCAGACCGCGGCCAGCGAAAAAATGTCCGTCTCGGAGCTCGCCGCCCGCAATGCCGGCCGTTTCAAGCAAATGGACGAGCGCCTGAACGTGTCGTTCGACCGCTTCATCCGCACCACCGAGGAGCAGCATCATCGCTCCAGCCAGGAGATCTGGCGGCGCATGGAAGCGAACGGGGACATCTATGCCGACATCTATGCCGGCTGGTATTCCGTGCGCGACGAAGCCTATTACGCCGAGGACGAGACACGCCTGAACGACGACGGCGTGCGGCTCGGGCCACAGGGCACGCCGGTCGAATGGGTCGAGGAGAAGAGCTACTTCTTCCGCCTGTCGGCCTATCAGGACAGGCTGCTCAAGCTCTACGAGACGCAGCCCAATTTCATCGGCCCCGACTCCCGCAAGAACGAGGTGGTGAGCTTCGTCAAGGGCGGCCTGCGCGATCTCTCGATCTCGCGCACGACGTTCGACTGGGGCGTCAAGGTGCCCGGCGACGAAGAGCACGTGATGTATGTCTGGGTCGACGCGCTCACCAACTACATCACCGGCGTCGGCTTCCCCGACGAGAGCGACAACAACTGGCGTTATTGGCCTGCCGACGTGCACATCATCGGCAAGGACATCATCCGCTTCCATGCGGTGTACTGGCCGGCTTTCCTGCTGTCGGCCGGGATCCCGCTACCGAAGCGGGTCTATGCCCATGGCTTCCTGTTCAGCAGGGGCGAGAAGATGTCGAAGTCGGTCGGCAACGTGGTCGATCCCTTCAACCTCGCCGACCAGTACGGCGTCGACCAGATGCGCTATTTCTTTCTGCGCGAGGTGCCGTTCGGCCAGGACGGCAACTACAATCACGAGGCCATCGTCGCGCGCATCAATGCCGATCTCGCCAACGATCTCGGCAACCTCGCGCAGCGCTCGCTGTCGATGATCGCCAAGCAGCTCGGCGGCGTGCTCCCGGATCCCGGCGAATTCAGCGACAACGACAAGGCGATCCTGTCACAAGCCGACGGCATGCTCGCGGCGTCCCGCGAAGCGATGGCGACGCAGCAAATCCATCACTGGCTCAATGCCGTGTGGGCCGTGGTCGCGGAAGCCAACCGCTATTTCGCGGGCGAAGCGCCGTGGGCGCTCGCCAAGACCGATCCTGTCAGGCAGAGGACGGTGCTCTACGTCACCGCCGAAGTCGTGCGCCAGATCGCGATCCTGGCCCAGCCGGCCATGCCGACGGCCTCGGGATTGCTGCTGGACAGCCTCGGTATCCCCGAAGGGGAGCGCAACTTCGCTGCGCTCGGCGGCGCGACGCGCATCGCGCCCGGTACGACGCTGCCCGCGCCGACGCCGGCCTTCCCGCGCTACATCGAGCCGGCAGCCTAAGGGCGTTCGCACCATGCTGGTCGACAGCCACTGCCATTTGGATTTTCCGGACTTTGCGGAGGATCTCGACGGGATCGTGTCGCGGGCGCGAGCGGCCGGCATCGGCCGCATGGTCACGATCTCGACGCGGGTGAGAAAGCTGAACCAGCTTTTGGCCATCGCCGAGCGCTACGACGACGTCTATTGCTCGGTCGGCACCCATCCGCACAACGCGGATGAGGAAGACGGCATCGCGCCGGACGAGCTGATCGCACTGACGCAGCATCCAAAGGTCGTCGCGCTCGGCGAGGCCGGGCTCGACTATTTCTACGACAACGGCTCGCCGGAGGCGCAGGCGAGGGGCTTTCGTGCCCACATCGCCGCGGCCCGCGCCACCGGCTTGCCGCTGGTGATCCACACCCGTGAGGCGGACGAGGATTGCGGCCGCATCCTTGAAGAGGAGACGGCAAAGGGATCGTTTCGCGCCGTGTTGCATTGTTACACCGGCGGGCGCGAGCTGGCGCTGAAGGCGGTCTCGCTCGGGCTCTATATCGGTTTCACGGGCATCCTGACCTTCAAGAAGTCCGAGGCCTTGCGCGCGCTTGCGGCCGAACTGCCGTCCGACCGTATTCTGGTTGAAACGGACTCGCCCTACCTTGCGCCGGGCAAGTTCCGGGGCAAGCGCAACGAACCGGCCTATGTGGTCGAGGTCGCAAAAGTGCTTGCCGAAACACGTGGCGTGTCGTTTGACGAGATCTCGCGCCAGACAAGCGACAACTTCTTTCGCCTGTTCTCGAGGGTGAAAGCTTAGAACTGGGAGCCGCATGACGCTGACGCTGACGATCCTGGGCTGCGGCTCCTCCGCCGGCGTGCCGCGCCCGGCACTCGGCTGGGGTGCCTGCGATCCCAACAATCCCAAGAACCGCCGTCGCCGCTGTTCGCTGCTGGTCGAGCAGACCTCGGACGAGGGCACCACGCGTATCGTGATCGACACCTCGCCGGACCTGCGCGAACAATTGCTCGCGACCAATGTCGACCACATCGATGCAGTATTCCTGACCCACGAGCACGCCGATCAGACCCACGGTATGGACGATCTGCGTTCGGTGGTGATGCACATGCGCCGGCGGATTCCGACCTATCTCAATCAGACGACTGCGAACGACATCATGTCGCGGTTTTCCTATTGCTTCGTCTCGCCGGCGGGCAGCGACTATCCGCCGATCCTGACGGCGCAGTCGATCGAGGCCGGTGAAAGCCAGACGATCCAGGGGAAAGGCGGCGCGGTGACGATGACTGCCTTCCTGGTGCAGCACGGCAACATTCCCGCGCTGGGCTATCGCATCGGCGATGCCGCCTACACTCCCGACCTCAACGACATCCCGCGCGAGAGCTGGGGCGCCCTGGAAAATCTGGATCTCTGGATCGTCGATGGCCTCCGCTACACCAGCCATGTCAGTCATTTCAGCATCAACGACGCGTTGTCCTGGATCGAGCGCTTCAAGCCGAAGCGCGCCGTCATCACCAACATGACGGCCGATGTCGATTATGAGGTGATCCGGCAGTCGCTGCCGGCGGGCGTGGTGCCCGCGTATGACGGGCTGCGGCTGGAGACCCGCTGAACCTGCGGTGGAAATTCCGGTGAGAGCCGGCATACTCCTTGCTTGCGCTAGCCCCATCATGTTGATCTAACGTCTGAAAGACAGGCGCTGGGCAGGGGCGATATTCATGCAGGACCGGCGCGCGACGTGCGATCGCCGGGACGTCTGAATCGCCTCGTGTGAGGATGGGGATCGCGTTGGCAGGGGACGATGTCACGAGCCGTGGACCGGTGCGACGCGCGCTGGATCTCCTTTATCTCGGTGCGGGCTACGCCGCCGGGGCCTTCATGGTTGCGATCTTTGCAATCATGATGATCATGTCGATCGGGCGCCAGTTTGCGGTCAACATTCCCGCCGGCGATGATTTCGCCTCCTGGTGCATGGCCGCGATGGCATTCCTCGGCCTCGCTCACACCTTCAAGCGCGGAGAGATGATCCGGGTCGGCCTGCTGCTGGAGCGTCTGCATGGGCGCTCCAAACAGGTTGCGGAGGTCGTGGCCCTCGGCATTGCCGCCGCTTTCATCCTCTATTTCACCCGGCATGCCGTGCAGATGACCTACGATTCCTGGCGCTTCAACGATGTGGCGCAGGGCGTCGTGGCGCTTCCGCTCTGGATTCCGCAGCTCGGGTTTTCCGGCGGACTCGTGATCCTGTCGATCGCGCTCATTGATGAAATGGTCAGTGTGGTCGGCGGCAACCGGCCAAGCTACGAGAAGGGCTCGCCGGACGAGACCCCGGACGAATTCATCGAACGCATATCGCAGGGCGGCGGAGGTTGACGATGGCCAATCTCGGCATGATCGAACTGTCGTTCATTCTGCTCGGCGTCATGATCCTGCTGCTGGGAAGCGGCATCTGGATCGCGGTATCGCTCGGGCTCGTCGGCTTCGTGGCGATGGCGCTGACCACGAGCCTGCCGCTCGGCTCGGTGCTTGCGACCACGACGTGGAGCGCGAGTTCGTCATGGACGCTGGCCGCGCTGCCGCTGTTCATCTGGATGGGCGAAATCCTTTTCCGCACCAAATTATCCGAGGAAATGTTTCGAGGCCTGTCACCCTGGGTTCAGTGGCTGCCGGGGCGCCTCACTCATGTCAACGTGATCGGCTGCGGCATCTTCGCGGCGGTGTCGGGCTCGTCGGCGGCGACCTGTGCGACCATCGGCAAGATCGCGCTGCCCGAGCTGGACAAGCGTGGTTACGACAAGGGCCTCAGCCTCGGATCGCTCGCAGGCTCCGGCACGCTCGGCCTGCTGATCCCGCCGTCGATCCCGATGGTGGTCTATGCGGTCACGGCAAATGTCTCCGTGCTTCAGGTCTTCCTCGGCGGCTTCTTGCCGGGCGTGCTCGTGATGGTGCTCTATTCCGGCTACATCATTATCTGGTCGCTGCTCAATCCAAAAAAGGTCCCGCCGCGCGACCCGCCGATGTCGTTTCGGCGGAAGCTGCAAGAATCCGCCAAGCTCGCCCCATGCCTGCTTTTGATCCTGGCCGTCTTCCTGTCGCTCGTGTTGGGATTTGCGACCGCGACCGAATGCGCCGCCTGGGGCGTTTCCGGCGCGCTGCTGCTGGCGTGGTGGAGCCGCACGCTCACACGCAAGAACTTCCTCGAGAGCATCATGAGCGCGACGCGCCTGACCTGCATGATCATGCTGATCCTGGCAGGCGCTGCCTACACGACCGCAGCGATGGCTTATACGGGCATTCCGGCGGCACTCGCCACCTGGGTCCAGGGCCAGCAGCTCACCCCGGGCATGCTCGCGCTGTATCTGAGCATCATGTACATCATCCTGGGATGCCTGATCGACGGCATCTCGATGATCGTTCTAACTGCCGTAATCGTGCTGCCGATGGTCAAGCAGGCCGGTCTCGACCTGGTCTGGTTCGGCGTCTATCTCATCATCCACGTCGAGATGGCGCAGATCACGCCGCCGGTCGGTTTCAATCTGTTCGTGCTCCAGAACATGAGCGGCCGCGATACCTTGACGGTCGCCCGGGCAGCATTCCCGTTCTTCGTCCTGCTGCTCGCGTCCGTGTTCATCATCACGGAATATCCGCAGATCGTGATGTTCTTGCCCAAGCTTGCTTTCCCAGACTGAGCGTACGTTTTGAAATTGACTGTGAGGAGAAGCCCCATGATCTCTCGTTTATTCCGCGCATCCCTGATCGCCGGCGCCGTGCTGGCCGCGACGCCCGCATTGGCGCAAACCAAATGGAATCTGCCGGCAGCGTATCCAGCCGACAACCCGCACTCCGAGAACCTCGTCGCGTTCGCCAAGGACGTCGAAGCCGCGACATCCGGCAAGCTCCAGATCACGGTTCATCCCGGCGCCTCGCTGTTCAAGGCGCCCGACATCAAGCGCGCGGTGATGACCGGGCAGGCGCAGATGGGCGAAGTCTTGCTGTCGATCCACGAGAACGAGGATCCGGTGTTCGGGGTCGACGTCGTGCCATTTCTGGCGACCAGCTTCCCGGACGCCATGAAGCTGTATCAGGCGTCGAAGCCGTTGATTGCCAAGAAGCTGGACGCGCAGGGGCTCAAGCTATTGTTCGTCGTGCCGTGGGCGCCGCAGGGCGTCTATGTCAACAAGCCGCTTGCGAGCATCGAGGACATGAAGGGCCTCAAATGGCGAGCCTATAACGTTGGGACTGCGCGCATTGGCGAACTGGTCGGCGCGCAGTCCGTCACCATTCAGGCCGCCGAGTTGCCGCAGGCGCTTGCCACCGGCGTCGTGAACTCCTTCATGTCGTCGGGCGGCACGGGCTACGATGCGAAGGCATGGGAGTCGCTGAAGTACTTCTATGACGTGCAAGCCTGGATCCCGAAGGACTACACCTTCGTCAACAAGGCTGCGTTCGAGGCGCTCGACAAGCCGACCCAGGAGGCTATCCTCAAGGCCGCCGCGACCGCGGAAACCCGCGGCTGGAAGGCCTGGCAGGACAAGAGCACCTGGTACATCGACCAGCTCAAGGCCAAGGGCATGACGGTCGAGCCGCCGAGCCCGGCGCTGAAGGCCGGCTTCCAGAAGATCGGCGAACAGCTCACCGCCGACTGGCTCAAGAAGGCGGGAGCCGACGGCCAGGCGCTGGTTGAAGCCTACAAGAAGATGTGAGGACGACGGGACTCGGCGAACCCGACCTCGCCGAAACTGCGCAACGACTTCGCGGCGACGGGCCAAAGGCCGCGGAGTCGAGACAAGCTCAGGCCGAGATCGCCTTCGCCGATCCCGCTTCGTTGCGCAGCAGGAATTTCTGGATCTTTCCCGTCGACGTTTTCGGGATCGGCCCGAACACGACAGCCTTCGGCGTCTTGAATCCGCTCATATGCGAGCGGCAGAAGGCGATGATGTCGGCTTCGCTCGCGCTCGCGCCGTCCTTCAGCTCGACGAAGGCGCAGGGCACTTCGCCCCATTTCGGATCGGGCTTTGCGACCACGGCGGCGAACAGCACGGCCGGGTGCTTGTAGAGAATGTCCTCGACCTCGACGGAGGAAATGTTCTCGCCGCCGGAGATGATGATGTCCTTGGAGCGATCCTTGATGATGACGTAACCATGCACGTCGAGCACGCCGAGGTCTCCGGTGTGAAACCAGCCGCCCTCGAAGGCTTCCTGCGTCGCCTTGTCGTTCTTGAGGTAGCCCTTCATCACGATGTTGCCACGAAACATGACCTCGCCGATGGTCTCGCCGTCGCGCGGTACTTGCCTCATGGTCTGCGGATCGATGACGGTGACGGCTTCCTCGAGCGGGTAGGGTACGCCCTGCCGCCGCTTCAGGCTGGCGCGCTCGGCTGCGGGCAGATCATCCCAGCCAGGCTGCTCGGCGCAGACGGAGGCGGGGCCGTAGACCTCGGTCAGGCCATAGACGTGCGTCAGCTTGATGCCGAGGCTCTCGGCGCCTTCGAGCACCGCGACCGGCGGCGCGGCGCCGGCGATCAGGCCGACGACGCGCCGCGCGGCATCGCCCTTCGGTGCATCGGGCGCGTTGATCAGCGTGTTGTAGACGATCGGCGCGCCGCACATGTGGGTGACGCCGTGCTGCTTGATCAACTCGAAGATCTTGGTCGGCTCGACCTTGCGCAGGCAGACGTTGGTGCCGGCGGCCGCCGCAATGGTCCAGGGGAAGCACCAGCCGTTGCAGTGGAACATCGGCAGTGTCCAGAGATAGACCGGATGCTGGCCGAGTTGGCCCGCGAGGATATTGCTGACGGCATTCAGATAGGCGCCGCGATGATGCGTGACGACGCCCTTGGGATTTCCCGTGGTGCCCGAGGTGTAGCTCAGCGCGATCGCGTCCCATTCGTCGCCCGGCAGGATCGCGGCGAAGTCGGGATCGCCTTGGGCGAGCGCGGCCTCATACTCGATCTCGCCGATGCGCCTTCCGCCCTTGAACGCGGCGTCGTCGACGTCGATCACGAACGGTTTTGGGCCGGTCATCTGCGCGAGCGCGTCGGTGATCACGCTAGAGAATTCCGGGTCGACCAGAATGATCTTTGCGCCGCCATGGTCGAGCTGAAATGCGATCGAAGGCGCATCGAGCCGGATGTTCAGCGCGTTGAGCACGGCGCCGGTCATGGGGACGGCGAAATGCACCTCGTTCATCGCCGGAATGTTCGGCAGCATCGCCGCGACGGTGTCGCCGACGCCGATGCCCTTGCCGGCAAGATACGAAGCAAAGCGCTTGCAGCGCTCATGCGTCTCGCGCCAGGTGAAGCTGCGCCCCTCGTAGACCGTGCTGGCATGATCGGGATAGACCGCGGCGCTGCGTGCCAGGAAGCTCAACGGGCTCAGCGGCACGTAGTTGGCGGGCGTCTTGTCGAGGCCGATATTGTACTGGCTCTGCCGCTCGCTCATCGACACCTCCCTTACGCGCCGGTTTACAGGAATCCGATCGAGATCCACGGAAAGACGGCGACGACGATCAATCCTACCAGCAGCGCCAGCAGATAGCCCCAGATCGGCCTGATGCCTTCGGCTGGATCGACGCGTCCGATGGCGCAGGCGGCATAATAGCCGACGCCGAAGGGCGGGGCGAATAGCCCGATACCCATGGCGAGAATGATCACCATGGCATAATGCACCTCGTGCACGCCGACCGCACGCGCAATCGGAAACAACAGCGGCCCGAACAGCACGATCGCGGGGATGCCCTCCAGCACGCTGCCGAGGATGGTGAAGGCCAGGATCGAGACGGCGATGAAGGTCGCCGCGCCACCCGGCAATCCGGTCATGGCGGACGCCAGCGAGCGCGAGAAGCCTGATTGCGTCAGCCCCCAGGCCATGCCGGTGGCCGTGCCGATGATCAGCAGGATCGCGCCCGACAGCGCCGCGGTCTCGACCAGCATCGGAAACAGCCGCCGCCAGTCGAAGCGGCGGTAGACGAGCAGGCCGACCAGGGCGCCATAGACGATGCCGATAGTGGAGACTTCGGTCGCGGTCGCGATGCCTTCGACCACGGCGTAGCGGATCACGAAGGGCAGCGCGAGCGCGGGCAGGGCGATGACGAAGGTCTTGCCGATCTCGCCACCTGTGGCGCGTCGGACATGGCTCATGTCCTCGTGGCGGTAGCGCCACCACACCAGCATGCACAGCGTGATCGCGAGCACCACGCCGGGCAGGAGACCGCCGGTGAACAGCGCGGCGATCGAGACGCCGGTGACCGATCCGATCGTGATCAGCACGAGGCTCGGCGGAATGGTTTCGGTCTGCGCGCCCGTTGCCGCAAGAAGGGCGACGAGATCGCCGGGCTTGGCGCCGCGCTGTTTCATCTCTGGGAACAGCACGGGTGCGACCGCCGCCATGTCCGCGGCCTTGGCACCTGAGATGCCGGAGACCAGGTACATGGCGCCGACAAGGACGTAATGCAGCCCGCCGCGGACATGGCCGAGCAGGCTCGCCAGGAACGCCACCATGGCCCGTGCCATGCCGGTCATTTCGATCAGGAGCCCCAGGAATACGAACAGCGGCACCGAGAGCAAAATGAGGTGGCTCATGCCCTCGTCCATCCGGCCGACCAGCACCATGACCGGCGTGCGCGTGGTCAGCGCCAGATAGCCGAAGATGGCGAGCCCGAAGCCGAACGCGATGGGAACGCCGGCAAAGACGCAGAAGCCGGCGACGCCGACGAAGAAGATGACGAGGTTGAGATTGCCGAGCGGCCGCAGATAAGGCTGGGCCAGCCAGAACAAGCCGACGACGACGGCAACGGAGATTACGGCCATCAGCACCATGCGGTAATCTGCTGCGCGCAGCAGCCGCAACAGCGCAAACACCGCCATCAGGCAGATGCCGGCCGGGAGCGCTGCGGCGCGCCACATATTGGAGATCTGCAGCGCCGGCGTGGTGATGAAGCTTTCCTCGTAGGCGTAGTCCCAGGACGGCCAGACGATCAGCGCCAGGAAGGCCAGCGCCGCGCAGGTCGCGACGAGATCGAGCCAGGCCCGCGTGGCCGGCTTGGCGCTGGCGACGACCGCGGTCATGCGCATGTGCTCGGAGCGGCGGAACGCGACCGCCGCGCCCAGCATGGCGAGCCACAGGAACAGGATCGAGGCGAGCTCGTCCGACCAGATCAGCGGCCGGTGCAAGCCGTAGCGCGCGACCACGCCGGCAAACAGGATCGCGATCTCGGCGACCACCAAAATGGCCGCCGGGATTTCGACGAGGAGGCCGAGCGCGCGCTCCGTCGAGGCCAGCAGCGAAGATCGGCGAGGGGACCGTACAGCCGCCTCGCCCGCCACTCCGCTCACTTCGACCTCGATATGAGCCATGACGGCTCCAACGCGTTACGACAGCTTGCCGACGGCTTTTTCGAGCAGGTCCCAGGCCTGGTCGCCATATTTGCCCTTCCACTCGGCATAGAAGCCGGCGGACCGCAGCTTGTCGCGGAACGGCGCGACCGCGGGCTGGTTGAAGGTCAGGCCCTTGCCCGCGAGCTCCTGCTGGAGATTGGCATTGAGCTTGGCGGTATCCTCGCGCTCCTTGAGCGCTGCCGCATTGATGTTCTTGGCGACGATGGTGCGCACATCCTCGGGCAGGCTGCTCCACGCCTTGCGATTGGCCAGGAACCAGAAGCCGTCCCACATGTGGTTGGTCAGCGAGCAGTATTTCTGCACCTCGTAGAGCTTGGCGGTCGAGATGATCGCCAGCGGGTTTTCCTGGCCCTCGACGATCCTGGTCTGCAGCGCGGAATAGACCTCGGCGAAATTGATCGAGGCGGGCGCCGCATCGAACGCCTTGAACATCGAGGTCCACAGCGGCGACACCGGCACGCGGATCTTGAAGCCCTTGAGATCGTCCGGATGGGTGATCGGCTTGCTCGACGACGTGGTCTGGCGGAAGCCGTTGTCCCAGATCTTGTCCATGACCTCGAGCCCGGCCTTCTTGATCTCGCCGCGGACGAAGGCGCCGAGATCGCCGTCCATGGCCTTCCAGACCGTCCCGTAGTCCGGGAACGCGAAGCCGATCCCGTTGATGGACGCCGCCGGTACCAGGGTCGACAGGATCAGCCCCGACAGCGTGAAGAACTCGACGCCGCCGGAGCGGATCTGGCTCAGCATGTCGGTGTCGGACCCGAGCTGGTTGTTCGGGAATATCTGGAGGTCGAACTTGCCCTTGGTTTCGGCCTTGATCGCCGCCGCCATCTCCTTGGCGCGTACGTTCAGCGGATGGGTGTCCGGCAGGTTGTTGGCGTATTTGTAGGTGAACTCGGCGCTCTGGGCGCGGGCCACATGGGGCGCACTGAGGCCGCCCAGGATCGCGGTCGCGGCGGAGGCCTTGAGAAGCGTGCGGCGGGAAAAGCTCATGGGTCTGCTTCCTCGGAAAGTTTGTTGTTGTTCTGAGATGCAAACCTATACGGACGGAAGGTCAGAAGGTCATCTGCGATCTCGCGAAGCCTCGCTTATTGCAGCCGGACATCGTCACGGCAATATCGGCTTTCGGAGGCATGGGCCGGATTCAAAAAACGCGAAAACAACCCCATGCACAGTAGCCATCAAAAACTGGGCGACGTGCCACGGCCGGGCCGAAAAAGAACTGGGAACGAAGGTGCAGCGAGAGGAATTCTAGCTAAATAACTGATCTGATTATATATAAATATATTCCATAATATACCTTATGCGAATCATGGATATGGCTGTGCAGGTCAGGCCAGATCATTCCGCAGCTACCCAGAACCCCTCTTTCGGCTCACACTTGGTGCCAACAATCCCCGGGCAAACCGACGCAGCGGTTGAGGCCACGGCAGCATTGGGAGGTTCGTCATGCAGGAGAACGTCGCCCGCGCAGACCGCTCGCGCGCCATTCCATTCGACGCCGCCCAGCTCGACCGCCTGATGGAGGCTGCCGGCCTCGACGTCCTGGTCGCGACCTCCAAGCACAATGTGCAGTACCTGCTGGGTGCCGAGCGCGCGATCTTCTTCGACTACATGGATGCGCTGGGCGTCAGCCGCTATCTGCCGGTCCTGATCTATCCCAAGGGCGCGGCGGAGCACGCGGTCTATGTCGGGCACCGGCTGGAGACCCATCAGCGCGCCGTCGCGCCGCCATGGGTGGCACAGGTCCGGACCGAGTCCAACGGCTCGGTCGATGCGATCACGCGGGCCGTCAGCCTGATCCGCGACGCCGGCGTGCCCCTGAAGCGGGTCGGGGTCGAGATGGCGTTCCTGCCGATGGATGCGGGCCGGGCGCTTGCCGACGCCCTGCCCGGCGCCGAGCTCAAGGACGCGCTGTTGGTGCTGGAGCGACTGCGGGCGGTCAAGTCGGCGGACGAGCTCGCAAAACTCAAGACGGCGTCCGAACTGGTGATCGCCTCGATGCTGGCGGTGATCGCCGGGCACGGCCCGGGCACGACCAAGCAGCAATTGTCGGACGCCTTGCGGATCGCCGAAGCCAATCGCGGGCTGACCTTCGAATACTGCCTGCTCGCTTGCGGCAGCAGTCACAACCGGGCGCCGTCGGCGCAGCGCTGGGAACAAGGTGACGTGCTGTCGCTCGATTCCGGCGGCAATTATCACGGCTATATCGGCGATCTCGCGCGCATGGCCGTGCTCGGTGATCCCGATACCGAACTGAAGGACTGTCTGGCCGAGATCGAGGCGGTCCAGCGCGCGGCCTTCGCCGCGGTCCGGCCCGGCGCCATGGGCGGCGACATCTACGTCGCGGCCGAGCGGCAGCTCGCGAAGATCAGCCAGCGCGATTGCACGGAGTTTTTGGCCCACGGCATGGGCCTCGTCAGCCACGAGGCCCCTCGCCTGACCGCCAAGGGTCCGATCCCCTATGACGACACCGACGCCCGCCTGCCGCTTGAAACAGGCATGGTGGTATCGATCGAGACCACGATGAAGCATCCGAAGCGTGGGTTCATCAAGCTCGAGGACACGGTCGCGGTGACGGCGACGGGGTATGAGATTTTCGGCGAGGGTGGGCGTGGGTGGAATTTGGGTGGCAGTTCGCTGTAGGCTGGGACCGCGCTCACAGCAGACATCTCGCCCTCGGCCAAGCACCACCGGATCGTCAACGCCCTCACCTACACCGCCATGACCTAGACGTCCGCGGAAGCGGTCGCTCGCGGCATTCGCATGACTTGCTCAAGCGCGTGTCGGTGCTTCAGCACGGCAAGGATCTCGCGCGCGCTGAGGCTGCTGACGGCTTCCTCGAAATCGTCGCTCTGCTCAATCTTGGCACGGGCGATCGCGAGATCTATGTCGATCTGGCCCGATTTGCGCGGCGGCGCTTCGAGGGACTGCATGTGCGGTCCCAGCAACGCGGGGTTCTGTCTCAATTCGATCAGAGCCGCGCGTGACTCGATCCGATCCAGGCTGGCAAGCTCTCTCGCCCTCTGCAGCAGTGCCGGCGCGCGATTGTCCTCCGGGGTCGCAAACAGGCGCGCCATTCGCGGTGCCGTCGATGTGATGAGACCGATCGGAATGGCGCAAACCAAGCCGATGATCACCGGCGACATCCAGAGCAGCAGCGGAAGCGACACGGCATAGGCGCTTGCCGCCATGGCCAGCCCGCATAGGGTCGGCACCGTGAATTTGCGATAGACTTCATCGCGCGTGATCCTGCCATCACTTCGCCGTTGCACTTGCCAGCCCGCATCACGCCCCAGCAGGATCTCCGCCACAGCGGTGGATTGAAAGATCATCATGGATGGGGCGATCAAGGCGGCAAGGAGGCTCTCGGCGACCACCGCCAGCAGCACGCGAAATCCGCCGCCGAATGCCTGCCGTTCCGCACGCCTGGTGAGCAGAACGAGGTAGGCCAGCAATTTGGGCAGGATAAGCAGCCCCATCGTCGCGGCAAAGACCCAGGCGGCGAGCACGGGATCCTGTGCGGGCCACGTTGGAAACAACGAGAAGCCCTTGGGAAAGTACTCCGGCTTGACGAAATAGGCCTGCAAGGAGATCAGGATTCCGAGCAATAGAAACAGCAGCCACAGGGGCGCGGTGAGATAGGAGCCGATCCCGGTCAACAGGTGAAGCCTTGAGACCCAGTGCAGGCCTCGGGCCGGCAGAACGGCAAGATGCTGGAGATTGCCCTGACACCAGCGGCGGTCACGCGCCGCGAAATCCAGCAGCGACGGTGGCACCTCCTCGAAACTCCCACCGAGATCGGGAGCCATGAAAATCCCCCACCCCGCCCGCCGCATCAGCGCGGCTTCAACAAAATCGTGGCTGAGGATGTGGCCGCCGAAAGGTTTCCTCCCGCGCAATTCGGGCAGGCCCGCCTCTTGCGCAAAAGCCTGCACCCGGATGATGGCATTATGTCCCCAATAATTGCCCTCTGAGGCGTGCCACCAGGCGTTCCCGGCCGCGATCAGCGGACCGTACAAACGACCCGAGAACTGCTGAAGCCGGCTGATCAGGGTTCGCGCATTGACGACGATCGGAAGCGTCTGAATCAGCGCGGCCTGCGGGTTTGCTTCCATCGCGCCCGCCAGCCGAACGATGGTCTCTCCGCTCATCAGACTGTCCGCGTCGAGAATGATCATGTAGTCGTAGGCGCCACCGAACCGCCTCACCCATTCGGCGATGTTGCCGGACTTTCGGGCGGTGTTGTCGGATCGGTGACGATAGTACAGGTGGCCCGAACCGCAGTTGCGCTGCAGTTCCAGAAACGCAAGCTCCTCGGCAATCCAGATGTCCGGATCGGTGGTGTCACTGAGCAGAAACCAATCGAACAACGGGGCCTGTCCGGTTTCGCCGACCGACTCGTACATGGCGCGGAGTCGCGCCATGAGATGGTGCTGATCCTCGTTATAGGTCGGCAACAGCATCGCCGTTCGGCCGGTGATCCCTGGCAGCGGACCGTGGCTGTCAATTGGCAGCACATCCGGTCGGCCCCGCAGGAGCACAAAAAAACCGGCGACTGAAGACACGAACGAAAACGCGATCCAGGCGAGCAGCACGAGAAACAGCCCGAACACCATGCCTTCAAGGACCGTGACGCCACCGACCTTGAGAACATCGTACATCTCAAAGGCGCCCGCAGCGGTGATCGCGGCCGTTCCGGCGAGAATAAACAGCCGCCGCGCTGCAACGGCAGGGGCCGTCCGCAGTCGCACCGGATAGGCGCGATTTGTCCCGTCCAATCGGCAGGGCAGCATCGGGAGAGGCGTTTCGTCGGGAAGATACCGAATGCCAAGCTCAGGCGAAAGCGCAGGTGACGACGTCAAGGCGCCCATCGGTAAACCCAGACTTCGGAGATGGGCTGATCCCCCAGCATCAAGACCGCCCTCAACTCGATAGGCGCGTCCTTCACGGAGCATTGAAAACTCAGGCGCCAGCCGCCGGTTTCCGGGTTTGGCTGCGTGACGACGTTCTTGATCTCGGATTTGTCGGCGCTGACGGCGCCCCTCACCTTCTCAGGATCGACCTCCTTCAGCTTGTCACCAACGAGCTCGAGCACGAATAATTTGCTGTCCTCGCCCCGCGCGCCAACGCCTGTGCGGGTGAACCGGGCTAGTGAATTGGGCTTCGGCGCGTCCGGACCCCAGTGCAGACGATAGGTGTAGTTGTTTTCGCTCTTGGCCTGGAGAGCTGTTTTCGGGCGCCAGAAGGCGGCGATGTTGTCGTGAACTTCCTCCTTGGTCGGGATCTCAAAGAGGACCACACTGCCCTCTCCCCAATCTCCGATCGGTTCGACCCAGAGGCTCGGGCGACGCTCAAAGCGCGATTCGAGGTCCTCGTAGGCGAAGAAATTTCTCTCCCGCTGCATCAGGCCGAAGCCGCGAGGATTGAGATCATTGAATGTGCTGGCCTGCAGATCGTGTGGATTGTTGAGAGGACGCCAGAGTTGCTCGCCCTTTCCATTGAAAATTGCGAGCCCATCGGAGTCGTGCACGGCAGGGCGGAAATCGTCGACATCGTGTCGGTCGTTCGGACCGAAAAAGAACATGCTCGTCATGGGCGCCAAGCCGGCATGTTGCAGCTCGATCCGCGGATAGAGCGACATCTCCACGTCGAAGACCGTCGAAGCGCCCGGCCTGATCGTGAAGCGATAGCTTGCCGTAGCGCTCTTGCTGTCAAGCAGCGCATGGACCACGACAGATGTGGCCCCCGGCGCGGGCTTCTCCAGCCAGAAGGCCTTGAAGAACGGAAATTCCTCCCCCTTGCTCTCGCCGGTATCGATCGACAGACCGCGCGCGGACAGGCCATAGGTCTCGCCTTTGGCGACCGCACGGAAGTAGCTGGCGCCGAGAAACGCGCAAACCTCGTCGTAATAGTCGGGGCGATTGATCGGGGCGTGAATGCGAAAGCCGGCAAATCCGAGATCAGCGTCCGGTACCTGGCCGATATTGTCGCCGAACGCAAAATCGTCGCGCCGGTACCTGATCGGTACGGCTCGTCCGCCGGAGACCTCGTAGATGTCGACCCTGTTCTTATAGAAAAAGCCGCGGTGGAAAAACTGGACCTCGAAGGGCAGCTTCTCGTTGCGCCAAATTGCGCGCTCCGGCAGAAAGCGAATTGACCGGTACTGATCGTAGGTGAGATCACTAAGCGCGTCCGGGACCTTTTCCTCTGGCGGCGCAAAGGGCTTACTCGCCAAATTGCGGGCAAGGTCGCGGACATAAGAGGGACCAAACGGCAACTCCGCCGCTGATCCCGCAGAGACTGCGCCAGGTAGTAATGTCGCCAATGGCGTCAATGCCGAGGCTTCCAGGAATTGGCGGCGATTCAAGATTGCTACCCGTTCGGTTCCAACCGCAGTGCAACCCCCTCGTCGCGAACGAGTTCCACGGACCTCGCCAAATCCGAGGATGATGTTGCCGACGATCTCGTCGATGCGGCTTGGGGCGATTTCGCACTGCTCGGGCCTCGGTTGCATCCGCAGGAGGAGCTGCAATTTCCGATTGCGCATTCTCGAGCGATGGCGCCCCGCGCCACGCTGCAGCCCCGAAGGCAACTGGATAATCGCTCTAGCGCAGCGGCAGCAGCTCCAGCTGGCTCTGCGCTTTCTTGACGGCCGTCGCATACCAGCTCTGGCTTGGTGCCGCCTTGGAGAAGCACGCCGTGTACGCGGTCATCGCATTGTCTTCGCGGGTGATGTCGCCGCGGGGGTCCTTCTTGTCGATGGGCCTCGCCATCATCTGCTTCCAGACCTTCTCGCAAGCCGGGATCTCACCCGTCTTCACCGCATCGCTTGCGGCGAGAAAGAAGACCTTGTCGCCCTGGATCGCGACGACGTCGATTTCATGCGGCGGTCCCTTCAGATCGCCGTTGCCGCGGACGCCCAGTACCGCAACCGCCGCGCTTGTGCCCGCGGGCTTCGTGATCGGCAGCTCGGCATATTTGGCGAAGGCGGAGTCCTGGATCGCCTGATAGTAGAAGCGGTCCGACTTGAACGCCGCGCCGATCTCCTGCGGCATCCCGTCCTCGCGATGCTCGCGCAGCCAGTGCTTGAGCAAGCCGGTCGTGGTCGCCACCGCTTGCATCTTGTCGCCTTCGGACGCGAAGCCGAGGCCGTCGAGATGGCCGAAACCGGAATCGCCCTTGAAGAGTGTGTCCGCGTTCGTCTTGCCGTCGGCCGGCAGTCCCTTGATCGCGACGGGGCCCACCAGGCCGCGCAGGACGTCCGTTAACTCCTTGAGCGCCGCATCGTGCTGCTTATAGGTCTCGTCGTTCTCCTTGGCTTTCGAGAATTTTGCGATGTAGCGATCGCGCAGGTCGAGATAGCGCTGCTCCGGGCCAGCCGCATGCGCGGACGTGGCGAAAACGAGCAGGCAGAGCAAGGCAAGGCACTTCATAGCGATCCCGGGAGGCACGAGCTGTCTTCTGCCTTTGTGCCTCCGTTGCACCGGAAGGTTCATCCATGGTCAACTGGTCTTTGAATAGACCGGTTCGCGATGAACTTCCCGACCGTTCTCGTCGATGACGACGATCCGGAGATCCGGATGTCCTCCTGGCCTTGTCGTGCGGACGTCTTCCGCCAGGTTCTTGCTGTGGGCAATGGCGGCGCCATCGCTTCCAAACTCCAGACCTGACTTGTCCCGAGCCGGAACGCCATCTCTCACATCGAAATAGTACGTGCGCATCAGCATCCTCTCACGTCCACCTGGAGTGATTGGCGATCCTGTCGAAGAGGAAGGGCAAACAGGGGCACAAAGCCCTGGGGGACGTTTACTGCAAATCGGGTTAAACACGCAGCGACGCTAGCGAAGGTTGCTCAAGGGCAGTTTGATTCCGATCAAACTCTTCTGTCATGGCTCAGCCTCTGTCATGGCCCGGCCTCGACACGAAGCGTGCCTCGCAAGGCAATTGAGCTCGGGCAAAGCCGCGCGAGCGTCCCTACTCCGCCGGCGTGAGCTGCCGGTTCAGCCGCATCGCAGCCGTTTCCCGCACCCGGACGCGGGCGCGGCGCTTGCGCCACCAGATCACGATTCCGGTGACCGAGAGTGCCGCCACCACCAGCCCCATGACCGAAATCAGGATGCGGCCGAACAGCCCGACGATGCGGCCCGAATGCAGCGGGAATTGCGCCTGCACGAAGATGTCGGCGGCGGTGCCGATCCAGGGCAGCCGTTCGCCGATCGGACGGCCGTCCTCGCTGTCGTAATAGAGCTGCGCCGGACCGACACCGCCGGCGCCGTGATCGTCGCCGGGATGGAAGAACGCGGCGGCATAGACACCATGGGCTGGGCCGTAATTGACCGAGCCGACCGGAACGGTCCACCCTCGCCCCTTGGCGTCGGCCGCCGCGCGCGCGGCGATGTCGGCGAAGTTCACCTTGGGCTCGATGGGATCGTCGAGATCGCGATATGGCCGCTGCTCATAGGGCGTCGGCGTGTAGTTCGACACCATCTTCATCAGCGGCGAGAACACCTCGAAATAGAGGTTCAGCGAGAACGCCGTGAAGGCGATGATGAACAGCACGCCCCAGGCCCACAGGCTGAAGGCGCGGTGGATGTCGAAATTGATCCGGTAAGCGCTGCCCGAGGTCTTGATGGTCCACGCCGGCGCCCAGCGCGCCCAGAAGCCGCGTTCGAGCTGGCGCGCGACTTGCGGCGCCCGCGCCGCCCTGGCGCTCCGGCGCGAGGGCAGCGTCAGGTAGAAGCCGACGAAGCAGTCGATGGTCCAGATGATGGCGATCACGCCGAGCACGCGCATGCCCCAGCGGTCGCTGCCCCAGAATTCCGGGATGTGCATGGTGTAGTGCAGCTTGTAGAGGAACGAGACGAAGTTTTCGCGCGTCACCGGCCACACCGCGCCCCAATAGCGGCGGCCGAGCTCGGCGCCGGTATTGGGATCGAGGAAGATCTGATTGTAGTCGAGCGCGTAGCGCTTGCCGGTCGCGGGATCGATCCGCGGCATGACGAAGAACCACAGCGAGTGGCCCTCCTCCGGCGTCATGAACAGATAGACCACGCGCGCACGGGGGTCGCGCTCCTCGATCATCTTGGCGAGATCGATCGAGGGAATCGCCGGGCCCTTGCTGCTGACGTCGAACAGATGGCTGTTCAGGACCTCGTCGATCTCATGATCCCAGGAGATGATCGCCCCGGTGATACCGGAGAAGAACAGGAAGCCTGCCGTCAGCAGTCCCGCCCAGCGATGCAGCTTGCCGAATATCGCTCTCATCGTTCAGATCTCGCCAAGTAAGACGTGGATGGCCGGGACAAGCCCGGCCGTGACGACCTCTCGTGGGCCCTCACCGTCCTCATTCAACCTCACCACCGATACGTCAGCTTGCCGATCGCCTTGCGACCCTCCGCGTAGAAACAGCCCGACAGGCTGTAGCAGGCGGCGACGTAGCGGGTGTCGGCGAGATTGGTGACGTTCAGCGACAGCCGCCAATTGTCCCTGGTGTAGGCGAGCAGCGCGTCCAGTACGGTCGCGGATCCCACCTTGAACGTGTTGGCATCATCGCCCCAGGTCGCGCCGACATAGCGGAGGCCGCCGCCGAACTGCAGGCCCGCGAGCGGCCCGGTCTGAAGCGTGTAGTCGTTCCACAGCGACGCGCGGTTGAGCGGCACCGTGACCGGTGCCTTGCCGACATTCACCGGATCCTGCGTCACCGTTGCATCGACATAGGCATAGGCCGCCCGCAGGTTCCAGCCGTCGGCGAGCGACATGCTGCCTTCGAGCTCGATACCGCGCGATTTCACCTGACCGGTCTGTTCGGCGAGATAGCTCGGCGGCGCAAAGGTGACGACGTTGTCGCGCGTCAGGTCGAAGGCGGCGAAGGTGAACAGCGCGTTCCAGCCGATAGGCTGGTACTTGACGCCCACCTCGTACTGCACGCCGGTCTCGGGATTGAGCAGCTGTCCGCTCGGGCCGGTCGCGAGCACCGGCAGGAAGGATTCCGAATAGCTGAAATAGGGCGCGATGCCGTTGTCGAAATTGTACATCAATGCGGCGCGGCCGGTGAAGGCCGATGCATCCTTCGCGACTGACGTGTTGAAGATGCCGCTGTCCACCTGCGTCGTCACGAAGTCCTGGCGGCCACTGAGCTGGAACGAGAGCCGGCCGAGCTTGATCTGGTCCTGCGCGTAGAGGCCGACCTGCGACTGCTTGACGCCGGTGTCGTCGCTCATGGCGCCCATGGTCCAGTCGTAGCTGTAGACCGGATTGAAGACGTTGATCTCGGGCGCGGATGTCGTGACGCCAAAGGCGGTGTCGCGGAATCTGGTGTTGCGATAGTCTATCCCGACCAGCGTGGTGTGACTCAGGAAACCCGTGGTGAATTTGCCCTGGAGCTGATTGTCCACCGCGAAGGAGTTGATGTAGGAGTTGCTGTAGCTGCCGGAACGCGCGAGCCGCCCTGCGGCCTCGTCGGTATAGCCTCCGCCGTAAAACACCTTCTCCTCGTTGTGCTGATAGGCGTAGCGCAGATTCTGCCGGAACGTGATGTTGTCGGTAAAATTGTGCGAGAGCTGGTAGCTGGCGGTCGCGATCTCGGTGTTGAACGCGTTGAAGCTCGGCACGCCCGCGAAGAACGAGACCGGGATGGTGCGGCCGTTGTTCGGCCACACCGTGCCCGAGGCCGGCAGGAACTGGAGGCCCCACCCTGCCCGGTCGCGCTGGTAGTTGGCGAGGATCGTGATGGTGGTGTCCTCGTTCGGCTTGAACGTGATGGCGGGCGCGATGAAGACGCGGTTGTCCTTGGTGAAGTCGACCTGGGTTTCGCCGTCGCGCACCACGCCGGTCAGGCGCCACAGCACCGTGCCGTCCTTGTTGGCGGGACCGCCCATGTCGAACTGGCCCTGATAACGGTTGAAGCTGCCGCCGGAGATCGAGACCTCGCCGAACTGCTGCGCCGTCGGCAGCTTGGTGACGTAGTTGAGGATGCCGCCGGTGCCGCTGCCGCCATACATCGCCGAGGACGGACCCTTGAGGACCTCGAGACGCTCGGCGCCGTAGGGATCGAGGCCGTTGAAATGCACGTAGTTGCTGGAGGGTACCCGCAAGCCATCGACATAGAGGCCCGACATGGTGGTGTCGAAGCCGCGGATCTGGAGGGCGCCGAAGCGGGTGTCGGAGCCGCCGTTGACGTCGCCGCTGACACCCGCGGTGTAGCGCAGCGCCTCGCCGATCGAGACCGCACCCTGATTCCTGACCTGGTCGGTCGTGACGACGGAGACGGACTGCGGGGTTTCGATCAGAGGCGTATCCGTCTTGGTCGCGGTGCCGCTGCGCGTCGCAACGAAACCGCGCACCGGACCATTGGCGCGTTCACCCGTGACGCCGTTTGAGGATGCCGATTGGGTTGGCGCGGCTTGCTGCGCCGGAGCGCGACGATCGGCGCGTGTGGTGCGTGTCGCCCCTGACCGTCGCGTTGAGGCGATCGGCGCAGGCCGGGCGCGTTGAGCCGGGGCTTCGACGGTGACGGCGGGGATCTGCGTCTGCGCCTCCACGGCACCGAAGGGAACGACGAGAGCAAATGTGCTGGCCGCTCCGAGGAAGAGAATCTGTATCTGTCGACGACGCCTGTCGGAACGCGAAGAAAGTTGCAAGTCGGTCACGTCGAGGCCCCACGCACTGCCGGCTTTGCCGGTATCGTTTTTGATGCCTCGCCCTAACGCAGGCGATTTCGGAGTGCGATAGGAACTGCGTTAGAATTTCTCCAGACGCGTGCGCAACGCGTGCGACGAATGCGCTCAGTCGTGTCTCGAAGTTTGGAATGCTTCCAGACCGACAAGAACCTGCTTGTTCGAAATGTGTAAAACGGCGTCAGCGATGTCGCAGCCGGCGATTGACCCGGCGCGCGAGATAATCGCCGGCGCTCTGGACCAGCTGCACCAGCGCGATCAACACCACGACGACGGCCAGCATCATCTCCGGCATGAAGCGCTGATAGCCGTAGCGGATGCCGAGGTCGCCCAGGCCTCCGCCTCCGACGGCACCGACCATGGCGGAACAGCCGAGCAGGCTGACCACCGCGAGCATCAGCGCGCCCGGCTCAGTGGACCCGCAACCAGGGCCATACGATCAGCAGGAGCCCCGCGAAATACAGCACCCCGAAGATCAGCCCAAAACCCCAGAACTGACCTTTGCCGATATAGCCGCTGCCGAAATACATCGGCGCCGGCCCCGTCGCGTAAGGCGAGATCACCCCCATCAGGCCGAGCGAATACATGCAGAGCATGGCGAGCGTCGTGACCGGCAGGTCGGGGATGCCGGATCCAACCGCGAGCACCACGGGCAGCACGGCGGCAGCATGCGAGGTGATGCTCGAGAAGAAATAGTGGATCCAGAAGAACAGCGCGACCAGCAGGAGCATCGCGGTCGACGGCGACAGCCCGGCGAGCGGCTTTGCATATTCGGTGGCGAACCATTTGATGAAGCCGATCTCGTTGAGACCCGAGGCCAGCGTCAGCAACGAGGTGAAGTAGAAGAACACCTCCCAGGCGCTCTTCTCGGCGACGATGTCGGCAAACTCGATCACGCCCGTCACCAGCATCAGCGAGATCACGATGAACACGACGGTGGTGGCGTTGACGAAATTCGAGCCCAAAAGCGGCACGCGGATGTCCGGGCTCGAGCCCGCGATCCACAGGAACATCGCGAGCAGGATCAGCGCCAGCATGATCCACTCGTTACGCGACATCGGGCCCATCTCCGCGAGCTCCTTCGATGCCCATTCGGAAATTTCCGGGCTGCTCTTCACCTCGGGGCGGCAGACCGCGTAGCTGAGCAGCGGGACCAGCACCATCAGGAGGAGGCCGAGCGGCGCAAAGCCCATGAACCATTGCGCCCAGCTGACGTCGATTCCGACGGTCTTCTTGGCGATGGCCAGCGCCGCAGCATTGGGCGCGAGCGCGGTGAAAAACAATGAGCTGGTGACGGCGGTCGATGCGAACGCGGTCCACATCACATAGGTGCCGATTTTACCGGCGGTCGGTCCAGGCTCGGAGCCGTAGATGCGCGGGATGTTGCTGATGATGGGATAGACGATGCCGCCGCTGCGCGCGGTGTTGGACGGTGTCGCCGGCGCCAGCAAGAAGTCCGACATCGCCACCGCATAGCCGAGGCCGAGCGTGTTGCTGCCGAGCTTTTGCACCAGCACGAGCGCAATACGCCGGCCCAGCTGGCTCTTGCGATAGCCGATCGAGAACACGAAGGCGCCGACGATCAGCCAGACCGTGCTCTCGGCAAAGCCCGCCAGCATCCATCGCAGCGACTTGGTCGGGTCGGGATCGATATAACCGCCGACGCCGGCAACCGTCAGCCCGATCAGGCCGACCGCGCCGACCGGCATCGATTCCAGGATGAGACCGGTGATGACGGCCGCGAAGACGGCAAAATAGTGCCACTGATTGACGTTGAGCCCTGCCGGCACCGGCAACAGATAGATCACCAGCCACACCGCGAGCGGCGCGATCAGCTTCCAGCGAAACCCTTTCGCCTCAGGCGCCTGCGAGCTAGTGGTCATGGGCCCTCCCCCTCGATCGTCATGGTCGTCTGCCGGCCCGTTGATCGGGCCTATTTTGTCCCAGCGCCGCGTATACGGATAGACCGCGGCGCAATCAATGCCTGGCCGGCTTCTACCGCCCTCTGAACTTCGGTTTGCGTCGCGTCAGGAACGCCTCGACGCCCTCCCTGTGGTCCTCGCTGAGGCTTGCCAGGGCGAACTGGTCGACGTCCATGTGGCTGGCGAGATTATCCAGCGCATGCGCCAGACGGTTGACCGTGAGTTTTGTCATGGCAACGGAGAGCGGCGGCTGCGCCGCCACCTTGCGCGCAAGCTCCATCGCGGCATCGAACGCATGGCCGGGATCGACCACCTGCTCGACCAGGCCCCACGCATAGGCTTCATCCGCGCTGATGCGCTGATCGGCCAGGATGACAGCCTGCTTGGTACGAGCCGGGCCGATCAGGTGCAGCATGCGCGGAATGCTCTGCCAGCTCATGTTCATGCCGAGCCCGATCTCGGGCACGCGCAGATGGGCATCGCGTCCCATGACGCGGAAGTCGAGCGCGACGGCCAGCGCCACGCCGCCGCCGACGCAAAAGCCCTCGATGGCGGCGATCGTGATCTGCTCCATCTCCTGCCAGGCGTGGGTCAGGCGCGGTCCGAGCTTGAGATGCCGCCGCAGCGTGCCGAGGTCCATGTCCTTGCGCGAGCGCCCTTCGGCATCCTTGAGGTCGAAGCCGGCGCTGAACGCAGCCGCGCTGCCTGTCAGCACCACGACAGAGGTTGCGGAATCATCCTCGAAACTGCGCGCGGCCGCGGTGAGCTGGCGCAGCGCCTCCGGCGACAGCGCGTTGATGCCGTCGCCGCGGTCGAACCGCACCACCGCAATCCGCCCCTCCGGCCCGAGGCCCTTCTCGATCTTCACATAGTCAGGCAACGCAATCTCCCCTGGTCTTGGTCTTCCTGGTGCTCACAGATGCCCGGTACGCCGATGTTCGGGTTCACTTCCTTGGACCGGAAACCGGATCGTGGTCCCGATGGTGATCCAGTTGGCATTTTCGCCGGTGATGTTGCGGCCGTAGATCAGATCGACGGAGAAGATCTCGTTCGGTCGGTAACGGACACCGGTCTGGAAACGCGGCTGCACGACGCTTGCGACCTCGGAGGCGCCGGCCTGCCCGTACGCCTCGATCGTCCATTGCAGGGTCTCGGTGAATTTCCAATCGAAGCCGATGCCGTAGGTCAGGTAATGGCGATCCACCGTGCGATCCCAAAGCCAGCCGCCGTTGACGTTGATGCGCATGGTCTCCGACAGGCGGAAGGTCGCGGGGATGACGGCAAAGGCGGATAGCGCCTCGCCGGTCGCCGCGTCGAATGATCCACCGCCATAGGCCGACAGTCCCCACCGGCCTATTCCGGTCGGGACGAAATTCGTCTTGGCTTTTGGAGCAATTGTCGTGCTCCAGTCGCCGTCGCTCCGGGCCCGGATGGACTGCAGGCTCAGCTCGATCGGCCTGAAGGGATCGACGACACAGGAGGGATTGGCGACCGCGGAGAAATCCTTGTTGGTCGCCGCCGACAGCCAGCTTTCCACCTTGCAGGAGCCGACCTCGGAAATGTCGGCGGCATCGACCGCATAGGCGCCATTCGCGGCGCGCGCATCCTGCCCCGCGAATGCGCCAAGAGCCGCGATTGCGGCGGTTATTCCGGTTGTTGCAGCCCAGCCCATGGTGCGACGTTAGCAGAGTCTTCGCCTCGACAACGCCAGGATTCTGGGACTATCTTCGCCCCCATGAGCGAGCATCATCATCATCACCACGATCACGACCATTCCGAGCTGTCGGAGACCGAGCTGCGCGTGCGCGCGCTCGAGACGATCCTGACCGAAAAAGGCTATGTCGAGCCGGCCGCGCTCGACGCCATCATCCAGGCCTATGAGACCCGGATCGGCCCTCATAACGGCGCACGCGTCGTCGCCAAGGCCTGGAGCGATCTGGCGTTCAGGACGGCACTGCTGGAGGACGGCTCGAAGGCGATCGGCACGCTCGGCCATGTCAGCCGCGTCGGCGACCACCTCGTCGTGGTCGAGAACACACCGCAGCGTCACAACATGGTCGTGTGCACGCTGTGCTCCTGCTATCCCTGGGAAATGCTGGGGCTCCCGCCGGTCTGGTACAAGGCCGCGCCCTATCGTTCCCGCGCGGTGAAGGACCCGCGCGGCGTGCTCGCCGATTTCGGCGTGCAGGTCGCCAAGGACGTTGAAATCCGGGTCTGGGATTCGACCGCCGAAACGCGCTTTCTTGTGCTGCCGATGCGCCCGGCGGGGACCGAAGGCTGGAACGAGGAGCAGCTCGCCGAGCTGGTCACGCGCGATTCCATGATCGGCACCGGCTTTCCCAAGGTGCCCGGAGCGCCGTCATGAACGGCGTGCACGACATGGGCGGCATGGACGGGTTCGGCAAAGTCGAGCCCGAGCCGAACGAGCCGGTGTTCCACGAGGAATGGGAGTCGCGTGTTCTCGCCATGGTGCGCGCGATGGGCGCGGCCGGCGCTTTCAACATCGACACCTCGCGCTTCTATCGCGAGACGATCCCGCCGCACGTCTATCTCTCGAGCTCCTATTACAAGAAATGGTTTCTCGGGCTCGAGGAGATGCTGATCGAGAAAGGCTATCTCACTCGGGAGGAAGTCGCCGCCGGCCACGCGATGCAGCCGGCCAAGGCGCTCAAGCACGGCAAGTTCGATCTCGGCCAGGTCGAGCGCATCATGGTGCGTGGCAAGTTCGCCCGCCCTGCCCCGGCACCGGCGAAATTCAAGATCGGTGACAAGGTCCGTGCGAAGAACATTCATCCGGCCACCCACACCCGCCTGCCACGCTACGTGCGCGGCCATGTCGGCGTCGTCGAGCTGAACCATGGCTGCCACGTGTTTCCGGACTCGGCGGCGATGGAGCTCGGCGAGAATCCGCAATGGCTCTACACGGTCGTGTTCGAGGGCCGCGATCTCTGGGGCGTGGACGGCGATCCGACCTCGAAAGTCTCGATCGACGCGTTCGAGCCGTATCTGGACCCCGCGTGATGAGCAGCACGGCTGTGGCTGCCGCGACGGCAGCGATCCCGAGCATTCCGCGCGACGATGACGGCCCGGTGTTCCGCGCGCCCTGGGAGGCGCACGCGTTTGCGATGGCGCTGACGCTGCATGAGCGCGGCGTGTTCACCTGGCCCGAATGGGCGGCAGCCCTGGCCTCCGAAATCAAGCGCGCGCAGGCGGCGGGCGATCCCGATACGGGCGAGACCTACTATCTCCATTGGCTCGCCACGCTGGAGGGGCTGGTCGCGCGCAAGGGCGTTGCGTCTGCGGAGACGTTGCATCGCTACCGCGAGGCCTGGGACCATGCGGCTGATCGCACCCCGCACGGCAAGCCGATCGAGCTGCGGCCGGAGGATTTTCGGTAAGCTGCCTCCACATATTCCGTCATTGCGAGCGTAGCGAAGCAATCCAGAAACCCTCCGCAGAGGCAGTCTGGATTGCTTCGTCGCAAGAGCTCCTTGCAATGACGGCGGAGTGAGACGCGTCACCGCCCCGCCACATACTCCCGCCACCCCTTTGCCCGCAGGCTGCAGGCCGGGCACTCGCCGCAACCGTAGCCCCAATCATGCCGCGCGCCGCGTTCGCCGAGATAGCAGGTGTGCGATTGCTCGCGGATGAGGTCGACGAATCCGTCGCCTCCGAGGTCATGGGCGAGCTGCCACGTCGCGGCCTTGTCGATCCACATCAGCGGCGTATGCAACTCGAACTTGCGGGCCATGCCGAGCGACAGCGCGGCCTGCATGGCGCGGATCGTGTCGTCGCGGCAATCGGGATAACCGGAATAGTCGGTCTCGCACATGCCGCCGACGATATGACTGATGCCGCGCCGGTAGGCCAGCGCCGCGGCGAAAGTCAAAAACACCAGATTGCGGCCGGGCACGAACGTGTTCGGCAGGCCGTCAGCGCCCATCGCAATCGCAACGTCGCGCGTCAGCGCCGTCTCGGACACCGCCGCCAGCGTCGGGATCGACAGGGTGTGGCTCTCGCCGAGCCTGGAGGCCCAATCCGCGTGCAGATCCTTGATGCCGTCGAACAGTCGGTCGCGGCAGGCAAGCTCGATGGCATGGCGCTGGCCGTAATCGAACCCCAACGTCTCTACGCGGGCAAAGCGGTTCAGCGCCCAGGCGAGGCAGGTGGTGGAATCCTGGCCGCCGGAAAACAGCACCAGCGCGGTTTCGGATGAAGATGCGTCACTCATGGCCCGCGCTTTAGCACTGCGCACGCTGCTCGCCAATCTGGCCCGCCAAGCCGGTGGAAATCACCTTGTTCCGCCGCGCCACACTGGGAACGGGGGCTTGGTTTTGGCATAAGTCTAGAGAGCCAGGAGACTGCCCCGCAATGACCCCTTCCCGCGACATTTCCCGTCTGATCGAGATCATGGCGGCGCTGCGCACGCCGGTGACCGGCTGCCCCTGGGACCTCGAGCAGAATTTTGCGACCATCGCGCCCTATACGATCGAGGAAGCCTATGAGGTGGTCGAGGCCATCAGCCGCGGCGATCTCGACGACCTCTGCGAGGAGCTCGGCGACCTCCTGCTGCAGGTGGTGTTCCACGCCCAGATGGCGTCGGAGCAGAACGCTTTCGCTTTTGGCGATGTTGTCGAGGCCATCACCCGCAAGATGATCCGGCGCCATCCTCACGTCTTCGCCGACAAGGACGGCAATCTCGCCTCCTCCCACGTCAAGGAAGTCTGGGATCGCATCAAGGCCGAGGAGAAAGCCGAGCGCGCCGCGCGCCGTCCGCCGCAGGAAGCGCCGTCCCACAAATCGCTGCTGTCAGGCGTGAAGGCCGGCCAGCCCGCGCTGACGCGCGCCATGGAGCTGCAACGCAAGGCCTCCACTGTCGGCTTCGACTGGAACGACCCGCGCGCGGTGCTGGCGAAAATCCGCGAGGAAGCCGACGAGATCGAGGCCGCCCTCGATCGCAACGACAGCGATGGCTTGGCGGAAGAGACCGGCGACCTGATGTTCGCGCTGGTCAACCTCGCCCGCCATGTCGATGCCGATCCGGAAGCCGCGCTGCGCGCGACCAACACGAAATTCGAGCGGCGCTTTGCGTTTATCGAGCGGGCGCTGGAAGCGCAGGGGCGCACGCTTGAGCAGGCCTCGCTCGCGGAGATGGACGCGTTGTGGAATGCGGCGAAGGGTGAGGAGAAAAGCGCCGCACCGGCCGGGAAAAGCAACCAGGCCCGGTCCTAGCTCAAGCGTCGTCCTGGCGAAAGCCAGGACCCTTGCCGCGAATGCACATTGTTGAACCACGCTGGAGCTACCAGCGTGCCAATTCCAGCCGCTTGTGGTTATGGGTCCCGGATCTGCGCTTACGCTTGTCCGGGATGACAGCGTTGCTTGAGGCGGCAGTTAGCTCAACTCACTGGCGGGGCGACGGCGTCTACGCGTTCAGCCGCAGCACCGCATCGAACCTGTTCACCACGATATCCCGCTTGGTCTCGTCCACCCGTACCGTCATGTCGAAGCGGCCGTCGTGCAACTCCTTGGCCAGCACTTCGGAATTCCGATGCAGCCAGCTGATCCCGGCGCCATCGGAGGCATCGATGGAGAGGTCGAGCGTGATGCGCTTGGCGGCCAAGCGCTCCTCGATCGCGGCGAGCAGTGCGTCGACCCCCTCGCCCGACACGGCGGACACCAGCATCGCCGGATGATCCTCCGGCCTGCGCGCGGCGATGTTCAAAAGTTCTTCGCGCTGTTCGGGACCATAACGGTCGATCTTGTTCCAGACCTCGATGATGCGGCCTGAGTCGTCGGGATTGATGCCGAGCTGGCGCAGCACCGCGTCGACGTCGCTCTGCTGCGCCTCGGCGTCGTCGTGCGAGATGTCGCGCACATGCAGGATGACGTCGGCCTCCAGCACCTCCTCCAGCGTGGCGCGGAAGGCGGCGACGAGCTGCGTCGGCAAATTGGAGATGAAACCGACGGTGTCCGACAGCATCGCCTTGCCGCCATGCGGCAGGGTGAGCGCACGCAGGGTCGGATCCAGCGTGGCGAACAGCATGTCGGCGGCCTGCACGTCGGCGCGGGTCAGGCGGTTGAACAGCGTCGACTTACCGGCATTGGTGTAGCCGACCAGCGCCACGACGCGGTACGGCACGCGCTGGCGACCTGCGCGATGCAGGCGCCGCGTGGCCTGCACCTTCTTCAGCTCGCCCTCGAGCTTGGAGATGCGCTCCTGGATCAGACGGCGGTCGGCTTCGATCTGCGTCTCGCCGGGACCGCCCATGAATCCAAAGCCGCCGCGCTGGCGTTCGAGATGGGTCCATGAGCGCACCAGGCGCGAACGTTGATAGTTGAGATGCGCGAGCTCGACCTGGAGCGAGCCTTCCTTGGTCTTGGCGCGGCGGCCGAAAATTTCCAGGATGAGGCCGGTGCGGTCGAGCACCTTTGCCTGCAACTCCTTCTCGAGATTGCGCTGCTGGATCGGCGCAAGCGCGCAATCCATCACCACGAGCTCGACGTCGAGGCTCTTGGCGAGCGCGGCGATCTCCTCGACCTTACCCTTGCCGATATAGGTCGCTGGGCGGATCTGGTTGATCGGCGCGATGATGGCGTCGGCAACGACGAGATCGATCGCGCGCGCGAGGCCGGCGGCTTCGTCGAGCCGGGCTTCCGCGTCACGCAGGACATGAGCTTCCGATTGCGCGTCGGCACTGCCTGCGCGCACCCGCAAATAGGGACCGATGACAAGCACCCGCCCCGTCTGCGTACCCCCTGCCGACCGCGGACGGTCGGCATCCCCGTCGAAATTCCGGGGTTCCAATCAGATCACTCTCAAGCCGGCTGGTCCTCGCCGCCTTCGAACAGCTGGATCGGAGCGCCCGGCATGATGGTCGAGATCGCATGCTTGTAGACGAGCTGCGAGTGACCGTCGCGCCGAAGCAGCAAACAGAAATTGTCGAACCAGGTCACGATGCCCTGGAGCTTCACTCCGTTGACCAGAAAGATCGTCAGTGGCGTTTTGGTTTTGCGAACGTGATTAAGGAAGGTGTCCTGCAGGTTTTGTGCGCGGTCTGCCGCCATTGTTTTTTTCTCGCTTTGAGTTTCTTTTTATTGCGCCGGTTTCGGCCCTCTTTTGAAATTCGGGGTCCTCGTCCGGTTGCCGTCCCTCATGAGATCCCCCTCGGAGGGACAGCGGTTCAATTAGAGGACAGGTAGGCTTATTAGGCAAGCCGCTTCACGCGGCAGCCCATGCCGTATTGCCCCGAAAAACTACGGAAATCGATGATTTTCCTCGCCTATTCCAACGACGTCGCAGCGTTAGCCGACGCCGAGCGCCTTCAACTTCCGGTGCAGTGCCGAGCGTTCCATGCCAACAAACTCGGCCGTGCGAGAAATATTTCCTGAAAAACGGCTGATCTGTGCAATCAAATAGTCGCGCTCGAACACTTCGCGCGCTTCGCGCAGCGGCAGGCCCATGATGTGCTCGCCATTGTTGCTGGTCGGCATCGCCGGCACCATGGAGCCGACGTCCTGCGGCAGCATGTCGGCAGTGATGATGACCTCCGGCCCGCCCGCGGCCAGAATCATGACTCTCTCAACGTTGTTGCGGAGCTGGCGCACATTGCCCGGCCAGACATGCGACTGCAGCACCGCCATCGCGTCCTGCCCGATCTGCCGCTTGGGCAGGCCGCTGCCTGCGGAGATCTGCTCCATGAAGTAGTCGATCAATTCCGGAATGTCCTCACGTCGCTCCGACAATGCGGGCACGCGGATCGGCACCACCGAGAGCCGGTGATAGAGGTCCTCGCGGAAATGACCCGCCGCGATCTCCTCTTCGAGGTTGCGCGCGGTGGAGGAGATGATGCGGACGTCGACCTGCACCTTGCCATTGCCGCCGACGCGCTGGAACGACTGCTCGACCAGCACGCGCAAGATCTTGTTCTGTGTCTCGCGCGGCATGTCCGCGATCTCGTCGATGAACAGCGTGCCGCCATGGGCCTCTTCGAGCGCGCCGGGCTTGCGCGCGTGCTCGCCGTTGGACTGCTCGATGCCGAACAGCTCGTGCTCCATCCGCTCGGGTGTGATCGCAGCGGCGTTGATGACGACGAAGGGGCCGTCGGCGCGGCCCGAGGCGGTGTGCAACGTGCGTGCGGTCAGTTCCTTGCCGGCACCGGCGGGACCGACGATCAGGATGCGGCTGTTGGCCTTGGCCGCACGCTCGATGGTCTGGCGCAGCTGGTTCATGCTGGGCGAGCGGCCGACTAGCGAGCTTGCGCTCGGCGCGAGCTGCTTCAGCTCCTTGACCTCGCGCTTGAGCCGCGAGTTCTCCAGTGCACGGTTCGCGACCAGGATCAGCCGGTCGGTCTTGAACGGCTTCTCGATGAAGTCGTAGGCGCCACGCTTGATCGCGGCGACCGCGGTCTCGATGTTGCCGTGGCCGGAGATCATCACGACCGGGAGATCGGGGTTGTCCTTCTTGACCTGCTCCAGCAGTTGCAAGCCGTCCAACTTGGAGCCCTGCAGCCAGATGTCGAGGAACACCAGATGCGGCCTGCGGTTGGCGATCTCGGCAAGCGCCGTATCGCTGTCGCGCGCGGTCCGGGTCACGAAGCCCTCGTCTTCGAGGATGCCCGCAACGAGATCCCGAATATCGGCCTCATCATCGACAATCAGAATTTCACTTGCCATGGGTCGCCTGTTTTCTCAGCTGCCTGTTGAGGCTTCGATCTTTGTTGAATCATTGGTCTTTTCAGCCGGCTCTTTGGTTTCGGCGGTCGCCTCTTTTGTTTCCGGATCCTTGACGGATTGCGTGGCCGTTTCGCCGATGTCCGGCTTGGCCGTTGCCGCGGCCGGCGGTTCGGCCCCCTCGCTCTTCGCGGGAGCGCCGGAGATCGCAAAACGCATCCGCATCCAGGCGCCACGCTGTCCCTCGCGGAAGTCCGAGGCATCTTTCAGTTCGATGCGCCCACCATGGTCTTCCAGCACGCGACCGACGATCGCGAGCCCGAGGCCGGTGCCCTTGGCGCGTGTCGTCACATAGGGCTCGAGCAGGCGCGAGCGCGCCACCTTGGGCAGGCCGATGCCGTTATCGACGACGTCGATCAGCACGTCCTCGCCCTCGCGCGAGACCACGACGTCGATCCGGCCCTTGCCGAGCTCCTCCAGGGGGACCTGCTCGATCGCCTCGGTGGCGTTCTTGACGATGTTGGTGACAGCCTGCGAGATCAGCCGCCGGTCGAACTGGGCGCGCAGCGGGTCTTCCCTAAACTCGGCCTCGATATCGATCTCGGGGTGGGCGACCTTCATCAGGAACACCGCCTGTCGGACTGTGTCGGCGACGTCCTCACCCTCCATCACCGGCTTCGGCATCCGCGCAAAGCGCGAGAACTCGTCGACCATGCGGCGGATGTCGTCGACCTGACGCACGATGGTGTCGGTGCACTGTTCGAAGATCTGCTTGTCCTTGCCCTCGGTGATGTCCTTGCCGAATTTGCGGCGAATGCGCTCGGCGGAGAGCTGGATCGGGGTCAACGGGTTCTTGATCTCATGCGCGATGCGGCGCGCGACGTCGCCCCAGGCGGAGGTGCGTTGCGCCGAGACCAGCTCGGTGATGTCGTCGAGCGTGATGATGTAGCTGTCGTGCGGCTGGCTGGTCTTCTCGGCGCTGACGCGGACCGACAGATTGCGCTCCTGCCCGTCCCGCGTGATCGTGATCTGCCCCTGCACCAGGCGCTGGGTCCCTTCCCGCGCCGTCTTCATCATCTCTTCGAGCTCGGGAAGCACGTCGGAGAGCGGATGGCCGAGCGTCTCGGCTTCCGAGTGCCCGATCAGCTTTTCGGCGGAACGGTTGAGAATGCCGACGCTGCCTGAATTATCCACGCCGATGATGCCGGCGCTCGCGGACGACAGCACCGCCTCGATGAAGCGGCGGCGGCTGTCGATGAGGTCGCTGGCGTTGACGAGCTCGTCGCGCTGGCTGCGCAACTCCTCTGTCATCTTGTTGAAGGTCTCACCCAGCTGGGCGAGGTCGCCTTCGGACTGGTGCACCGGCACTTTCACATGGAGATCGCCGGTCGAGACCGTCTGGGCCGCGTTCATCAGCCGCCGGATCGGCGAGACCAGCGAGTTGGCGAAGTTGAGGCCGATCAGCACCGAGGCCATCAGGATGGTCAGCGCGATCACCGCGAACATCAGCGCGAACGCGACCTGGATGCCGAGCCGGCGCGACTCGATCTGGGCGTATTCGGCGACGCTGACCTCGGTCTGCTTGAGCTGGTTGACGACATTCGGATCGAGCGGCCGCGCGACGTAGAGGAAGGTGTCGCTGAAGGCGCGCAAGCGGACCACCGCGGCGACGAAGCTCGCATCGGGCAGCACCGCGATCTCGGGCTCGGATTCGTTGACGTTGCTGAGGAAGTCCGGCGCCGGCGGCGAATAGGCCAGCCGCATGCCGGTGTCGGCGGATTCGAGAATGTTGGTGTTCTTGTCGATGATCATCGCGCCCGGCAGGTTGCGCGAGGCGGCGCTGGACGTCAGCATTTCGCGAAACGAGCGGCGATCCTGGTCGTAGAGCGGGCGCGCGTGGGCGATGTCGTTGGCCATGCCGAGAATGTCGCCCCGGATCAGCTGCGCATGGTCCTGCATGTAGGCGCGCGCGATCGTCAGCGAATTCTGGATCACCTCCTTGGTCGGGCCGGAGAACAGGCGGTCGAGGCCGCGCTCGATGGTGACGTTGGCGACGACGGCGACCAGCACCGCCGGCAGCACCGCCACGATCGAGAACAGGCTGACGATCTGGACATGGAGGCGCGCCGCCGCCCTGCCACGCCGTCGCGCCAGGATCAGCTGCCAGAGTTCGCGGATGATGATGCCGACCAGCAGCAGGATGGTGGCTGCGTTGCTCAGGTAGAACGAACGGACAACTTGCGGCGTCAGTTCGATGCTGGTGAGGCCGGTCAGGACCAGGAAGGTAAGCAAGGCCGACAGCAGCGCCAGCGCCACGGCAAAGGGCGCCAGCCAGCGTCGCGCCGACCAACGCCGGGGCTCTTCTGCTGGGGCCGTGTCAAAGGATGCGGCCGAGGTGTCTGCGCTGGTCATTCCGGCAATGGGTGCTGAAAACGGAGGTCCGCGTCGGGCGGATACTGATGTATTCGTACCACATTGTTGCCGAATTGCGACAATTCCGCGGCGCCACCGCCGCGACCGACCCGCGCATCCACAGCGACATGCCGGAGGGCGGGGAACGGATTCCGGCCCAGACGGCTTGACCGGCATGCACAAATTCTTTCTCGCAATGATGGTGTCGGCTGTGCTGCTACTGATCGTGGCGGCGGATCTGCTGGTCAATGGTCTCGGGGTGCAGGAGCCCAATGCGAACGTCGCCAGCGCGATACAGGTCGCAGGCCGGTTTGTCAGATAGGTCTGGGGCCGCGTCCCGCGGCTGAAATCACCATATGAATGTTCCGGAGGAACGTTTCGGTCCCATCGGGACTTCTGCTCACCGCGTCAGCCACAACGGCCAACGCGAACCGGACAGGCTCAGCTCCGCTTGATAGGGGAGCTGAGCCACCGTCGGGTGCGGGAAGGCTAGCCCCCGCTCCGATACACCTGGATATCGAGATCCCGGATCTTCTTCCGCAGGGTGTTGCGGTTGAGGCCGAGCAGATCGGCGGCGCGGATCTGGTTGCCGCGGGTCGCCGCGAGCGCGGCCGTGAGCAGCGGCACCTCGATCTCCTTCAGGATCCGGTGATAGAGGCCCGGCGGCGGCACGCCGTTCGGGAAGCCCTGGAAGTGCGAGGAGAGATACGCTTCCACGGCGCCGCCGAGATTGTCGACGCCATGCTGGACTGCGGCACCCGGGCTGACGGTGGGTGGCGCCAGCTCGCCGTCGATGACCGAGCCCGTGATCACGTCCTGCGGATAGAGCGCCGCGAGACGGCGGGCGAGGTTCTCGAGCTCGCGCACGTTGCCCGGCCAGCGGTGCTGCTTCATCCGCTCCAGCGCCAGCGTGTCGAGCTTCTTCGGCGGCAGTCCGTCCTTCTCCGCCAGCGCGAAGAAATGACGGATGAGATCGGGCAGATCCTCGATGCGCTCGCGCAAGGGCGGCAGCCGCAACGGCACGACGTTGAGGCGGAAGAACAGATCTTCGCGGAACAGGCCCTGCTGGATCAGGACGCGCAGGTCCTTGTTGGAAGCCGCGACGATGCGCACGTCGGTCTTGATCGGGGTGCGGCCGCCGACCGTGGTGTATTCGCCCTGCTGAAGCACGCGCAGCAGGCGGGTCTGCGCCTCCATCGGCATGTCGCCGATCTCGTCCAGGAACAGCGTGCCGCCCTCGGCCTGCTCAAACCGGCCGGAGGCGCGGGTGTTGGCGCCGGTGAAGGCGCCGCGCTCATGGCCGAACAGTTCCGACTCGATCAGGTCGCGGGGGATCGCCGCCATGTTGACCGCGACGAACGGGCCGTTGCGGCGTTTGCCGTAGTCGTGCAACGCCCGCGCCACCAGCTCCTTGCCGGTCCCGGACTCGCCCGTGATCATCACGGTGAGGTCGGTCTGCATCAGGCGCGCCAGCACGCGATAGATTTCCTGCATCGCCGGCGAGCGGCCGACCAGGGGGATCGCCTCCATCTCGGCGTCCTCGTTCGGCGTCGAGACCCGCTCCTTCGGCTCGGCCAGCGCGCGGCCGACGATGGCGATCAGCTCCTTCAGGTCGAAGGGCTTTGGCAGATATTCGTACGCCCCGCGCTCGGAGGCGCGGATCGCCGTCATGAAGGTGTTTTGCGCGCTCATGACGATGACAGGCAAATTCGGCCGCATCTTCTTGATCCGCGGCAACAGGTCGAACGCGTTCTCGTCGGGCATCACCACGTCGGTGATGACGAGATCGCCCTCCCCCTGGCTGACCCATCGCCACAGCGTCGCGGCATTGCCGGTCAGCCGCACTTCGTAGCCGGCGCGCGAAAGTGCCTGATTGAGAACCGTGCGGATGGCGGTGTCGTCATCAGCAACGAGAATGCTACCTGCGGGCATCGTTAATCCTCATTTTGCCCCCTGTGACGCAGACGACGACTTCCCGGCAGAGCCGTCGCGACTGCTTTGATCGGCATGTTTCACCGATGTGGAATACATCGGCATCAGCACGCGGAAGGTGGTCTTCCGCGGCTGAGATTCGCATTCGATGATGCCCCCGTGATCCCCGATGATCTTTGCGACCAGCGCGAGACCCAGACCCGAGCCGGTCTGCTTGGTGGTGACGAAGGGATCGAACAGGTTGGGCAGAAGATCGTCCGGCACGCCTGGTCCATTGTCCTTCACGCAGAATTCGAGCGGCAGGGATACACGGGATTTTTGACCGGGGACTGACAGGCGCACGCCGGGACGAAATGCGGTGGTGAGCTGGATTTCGCCGTCGGGAACGTCGATCAGCGCTTCGGCCGCATTCTTCACGAGGTTGAGGAACACCTGGATGAGTTGGTCCTGGTTCGCCAGCACCGGCGGCAGCGAGGGATCGTAGTCCTCGACGAAGCGGATGTTGCGGGCAAAGCCGGACTGCGCCAGCCGTTTGACGTGATCGAGCACCGAATGGATGTTGACGGGGCCGCGCACCACAGGGCGCTCGTCGCCGAACACCTCCATGCGGTCGACCAGCGTCACGATGCGGTCGGCCTCGTCGCAGATCAGCCGCGTCAGCATGCGGTCTTCCGAGGAGGCCTGCTGCTCCAGGAGCTGCGCGGCGCCGCGGATGCCGGAGAGCGGGTTCTTGATCTCGTGCGCAAGCATCGCGGCGAGCGCGATCACCGAGCGTGCGGCGCTGCGATGGGTGAGCTGGCGGTCCATCTTGTCGGCGATGGAGCGCTCCTGGAGCATCACCACGATATGGCCGGGCCGTTCCGTCACCGGGGCCACATGCAGATCGACCTGGCGGTCTCCGCCCATGCGCGGCGTGCCCAGATCGACCTTGTACTCGTTGACCGGCGCGTTCGACGAACGCACCTGGTCGATCAGCGCCAGCAACGGGCTGCCGAACGGCACCAGCTCTTTCAGCGACTGCCGCTTCAAGAACTGGGTCGAGATATCGAAGAAGGCTTCGGTCGCGATGTTGGCGGCGACGATCTTGCCGTCCGGCCCGATCATGAGCATGGGATTGGGCAATGCGTCCAGGATGGCATCGCTGTCGGAGGCAACGGGCCGACGATGTTCAGCGGCTGAGCTCATGCAGCGGCGCTCCATGCAAAGTCGTCGAAGGCATCTTGCAGTGACCGGTGGACGAGGCGCGGATCCTCCGAGGTGAGGATTTTCTGGCGCCAGGATTTCAGCTTCCCGGCCGGGGCGCGGCTCACATCGGCCGCGACGTCGAGGGCCCAGCCCAGATGTTTCCGCGCGTGCCGCAGTCCGATGCGCAGGCCGTAGAGCGCGCAGACGCCTTCATAAAGCGTGCGGACATAATGCAGCTGCGTCTCGAGCGCCGGCGTGGCCTCCGCCGCCCCGCCCTTGAGGCGCCGGCCGATCTGGCCGGGCAGCCAGGGCTGGCCCTGCGCGCCTCGGCCGATCATCACAGCATCGGCACCGGAGGCCTCTAACGCCGCAAGCGCCTTCTCGAAAGTGGTGATGTCGCCATTGACGACGAGCGGAATGGAGATGGCCTCGCGTACGGCGCGGATCGCGTCCCAATCGGCCTCGCCCTTGTAGAACTGGCAGCGCGTGCGGCCGTGCACGGTGACGAGCTTGATGCCTGATGCCTGCGCGCGCCGCGCCAGTTCCGGCGCGTTGCGGGTGCGATCGTCCCAGCCGAGCCGCATCTTCAGCGTCACCGGTACCTTCACCGCCGCGATCGTCGCTTCGATCAGGCTGACGGCGTGGTCGAGGTCGCGCATCAAGGCGGAGCCGGACTGGCCGCCGGTGACGTGACGGGCCGGACAGCCCATGTTGATGTCGATGATGTCGGCGCCTTCAGCTTCAGCGATCCGGGCGCCCTCCGCCATCCAATGCGTCTCACAGCCGGCGAGCTGGACCACGTGCGGACCGATGCCCGTGGCTTCGCAGCGCAACCGGGACATATGATGGCCATTGGCGAGTTCGTCGCTGGCCGTCATTTCGGACACCACCAGACCGGCCCCTAACTCCGCGGCCAGCCGACGGACGGGCGAGTCAGTCACCCCCGACATCGGCGCCAGGAAGACCGGGGTGGCGACATCAATATCGCCTATCTTCAATGGCTTAGAGCCAGATACTGCCGAGCCGGTCACAGGGGTCTCGTTGCGTTGGCAGCGCCTCATCGCGCCTGCCATGACCTATCTTGCGCACAATTCTTGTGCAGTCAAGCGTCATGCCTACAGTTTAGACAGTTCTGCCGATCTTTCAAGTGCAGTGCAGCAAAATGCTGTTTCCCACAATCCGGGGAAACCCCCTTTTTTTGCGGGCCTGCCGTGCTAGAGGCATGCGGCAATCACCCCACCCCCCGACTCTCTTCATCATCAAATGAGTATTTGAGTCCTATGGCGAAATCACAGCGCACCGCAGTCGTTCTCGTCGCGGCCGGACGCGGCCTGCGCGCAGGCGCCGGTGGCCCCAAGCAATATCGCGAGATCGGCGGCGTGCCGGTGATCTATCGCGCCATGGAGGCCTTCAGCCGTCATGCGGACGTGTTCGCGGTTCAGCCGGTCGTGAACCCCGACGACAGCGCCATGTTTACCGCGGCGGTCGCAGGGCTCAGCCACGAGGCGCCGGTCCATGGCGGCGCGACCCGGCAGGCCTCGGTCCTCGCCGGCCTCGAAGCGCTCGCCAGGCACAAGCCCGACATCGTGCTGATCCACGACGCCGCGCGCCCCTTCGTTTCGGAAGGCGTGATCACCCGCGCGATCGATGCGGCCAGCCGCACCGGCGCCGCGATCCCCGTCGTTCCCGTCACCGACACCATCAAGGTCACCGGCGAGAACGGGAATGTCGAGGACACGCCGGACCGGGCGCGGTTGCGGATCGCACAGACGCCGCAATCTTTTCGCTTCGACGTCATCCTCGAAGCGCATCGTCGCGCGGCCAAGGACGGCCGCAGCGATTTCACCGACGATGCCGCGATTGCCGAATGGGCGGGATTGACGGTTGCGACCTTTGAAGGCGATGTTGCCAATATGAAGCTCACCACTCCCGAGGATTTCGTGCGCGAGGAAGCGCGGCTGGCCAGCCTGCTCGGCGACATCAGGACCGGCACGGGCTACGACGTGCACGCCTTCGGCGAGGGCGACCATCTCATGATCTGCGGCGTGCGCGTGCCGCACACCAAAGGCTTCCTGGCCCATTCCGACGGCGATGTCGGCCTGCATGCGCTGGTCGACGCCATCCTCGGCGCGCTCGCCGACGGCGACATCGGATCGCACTTTCCGCCCAGCGACGCGAAGTGGAAGGGCGCATCCTCCGACCAGTTTTTGCAATACGCCATCGAGCGCGTCACCCAGCGCGGCGGCCGCATCGCCAATCTCGAGGTGACCATGATCTGCGAGCGGCCGAAGATCGGTCCCTTGCGCGACACCATGCGCGCGCGCATCGCCGAGATTTCCGGCGTCGACATCTCCCGCGTCGCGGTCAAGGCAACCACCAGCGAGCGGCTCGGCTTCACCGGCCGCGAGGAAGGCATCGCGGCCACCGCGAGCGCCACCATCCGCTTGCCCTGGAGTGTCTAGGCCATGGCCGGCAGCGACGCACGCGCCCTCTCCCGCTCGCTGCTCGATCTGTGCCGGATGCGCAAGCTGACGATCGCGACCGCCGAGTCCTGCACCGGCGGCCTCGTCGCGGGCGCGCTGACCGACATCCCCGGTTCGTCAGATGTCATCGATCGCGGTTTTGTCACCTACTCCAACGATGCCAAGCGCGCGATGCTCGGGGTCGAGGCAAGCACGCTTGCGAATTTTGGCGCCGTCAGCAAGGAGACCGCGACAGCCATGGCAGTCGGCGCGCTGGAGCGTGCCGGCGTCGATCTTGCGGTTGCCATCACCGGGATAGCCGGCCCCGGCGGCGCCACGCCAGGCAAGCCGGTTGGCCTCGTCCACTTCGCAGCCGCCGCGCGTGACGGCCGCATCGTCCACCGCGAGCATCGCTTTGGCGCCATCGGCCGCACCGCCGTGCGACAGCGCTCCGTGGTCGAGGCGCTACGCATGCTGATGGATCTCGCCCGCGGCCCAGCCCAGGCCAAGCCGCGCCGTGAAGCCGCGGTAACCCGCCTGCGCCCCCGCGTGACACGCTCGCCGCGGCGGCATGCAGCGAAGCGCAGGCCGCCTCGGTCACCGCGGGGGTGATCCCGTAGCCCGGATGGAGCGCAGCGCAATCCGGGATTCGTTCCGCGGATACGGGGCCCCGGATTGCGCTGCTCCATCCGGGCTACAATCCCTTGCGTTGCCCGTCGGGCAAAACACACAAACCTCAGGTCAATCGGACCTTGCAAAAATATTCCACTTTACCGAAATTCGGCTTTGGCGTATTCATCTCGCCACCTCATCCCGGTCAGAGGGGCGTATCGCGATCGTCACGAAACGTGGGATGGGCTGCGGTGGACGCGGGCAGC